>CAISOI010000072.1 GCA_903886985.1 uncultured Chthonomonas sp. | reverse complement strand
CGCTTAAGGCAGACGAGAGAATAATTTGGGTTGGTTCAGATCGCTTCCTGCCTGCAGGTACCGTTCCTGATTACGTTTTCACAGTTCCAGAGTCGTTGACCATTCCTGTAACACACTATACCGATACAGAAGGCAATGAGCTTGATCATCTTCTGGAGGACGACGGCTATGACGGTGGTCTGCAACGTGAATCGCACAGCCCATTGGCTCAGGATGCCCTTGATGAAGAACCTGCGTACACGCCGGACTCGGATCCTCCAGCAACCGCACGATGCGTACTGAAATTTCACCACAAAGAAATTGGAACGTTTCCACTTTCACAACTGCCTCCCGGCTTCTTCCCAATCGATGCCGAAATCCTTCAGGTGGAGCTCGCCTTGCCATCTGGCCAACGTGTGCAGTTGTGGGTAAACAACAAGTCGAGAATCGTCTACGGACTTATCGACTGGTACAACACACTTCCTGTTGACTCTGGTGCAGTTTTCTATCTTGAACGACAGAGCGCTGACAAATATGTCCTGACTTACGGCGAAGAGACCGAGCCAGCAATGTTCATCTCTCGAAACCGAGTCAATGAACTATTAGAATTAGGACGTCGCGCTGAAGACGAAGAAATGCCAACCTTTGAGATTATTCGTGAGATCATGGAACACTACCGCAAGGGTATCGAATTCATCACGCTGCTCACCGAGGTCAATATCAGTCGCCGTACCACAAGACGCATGGTGGCTTCTATCCTGTCTGCTTACCACTGCTACTTCCAACGAGGCGGCGCATGGGTATTTGACGCGAAAAAGCAGTCTCAAGGATTTGACAAGAGCAAGAGAAAATATCTGAAGAAATAACCCCGTCAATCGAAGGATTGGAATTCGTGGAGTTATTGGAGATTAAATGAGTGTAAGAGTACGCTACGCACCGAGCCCAACGGGTTCGCCCCATGTTGGGAACGTGCGAACAGCGATATTCAATTGGCTTTTCGCACGACATGAGGGCGGAGAGTTCATAGCAAGATTGGAAGACACCGACCGGGACCCTGCAAGGTACCGGCCGGAGTCCATCCAAGATATTGAGACCAGCCTGAATTCCCTCGGAATTACACCGGACGAATGGTGGGTCAATAAAGAGCCTTCTGGATATGTTCAGTCGGAGCGTCTCCCATTTTATCAGGCTGCAGCCCAAGAGTTGATTGACAAAGGGCATGCCTACCCTTGTTTTTGTACTACGGAACGTCTCACACAGATGCGTGAGGAGCAACAATCACGCGGTGTCCCTAGTGGCTATGACCGAAGATGCCGACGTCTCTCTCCTGCGGATCGTGAGCGTTATATCTCAGAGGGAATGCAATATACAGTTCGCCTCGCTGTCCCTTTAGAAGGTAAGACAACTTATAACGATCTCGTTTATGGCGAAATCACTTTCGAAAACAAGCTTATTGATGATCAAGTACTGCTCAAATCGAGTGGTTGGCCGACCTATCACCTAGCGGTCGTCGTGGATGACCATGCAATGGGGATCACCCATGTCATTCGTGGGGAAGATTGGCTGCCCAGCACTCCAAAGCAAATTCTACTTTACCAAATGCTAGGTTACGAACAGCCCAAATGGATTCATGCTCCCCTAATTGTTGGGACAGATAAGAAGAAACTTGGTAAACGACACGGCTCGACAAAGTTTGTTGAGTTTATCGAACAGGGCTACCTTCCGGATGCTCTTTTCAACTTCCTTATTCTCTGCGGCTGGTCCGCTGGTGATGAAAATCGCGAACTCTTCACCAAAGAAGAGATCGTGGAACGATTCACCCTTCAGGGAATATCTAAGAGCGCGGCCGTCTTTGATTACGAAAAGCTAAAGTGGATGAATGGCAGTTATATTCGGTCCTATTCGACTGAGAAACTTGTCGCACTCTGCATGCCCTACCTTGTGAAAGCAGGAACGGTTTCGGAACCAATCAGTTCTGAAACGACTGCATACCTCGCACAGGTCTTCCCTTTGGTTGCCGAGAGAATGAAACTCTTGACAGAGGCGCCCGCACTTGTGGAGTTCTTCTTCAATGATCCAACGGAATACGAAGACAAAGGTAAGCGCAAATGGCTGACCGGCGAGGAAGCACAGAACCGTATCTCAAAGGCAATTGAAGTGTTTTCCAACGCCGATGGCGAATGGACAATTGAGAACGCAGAGCTTGCCACCAACAAGGTCGTGGAACTAACTGGCTCTGAACGAGGTCCGATTATCCATACGCTTAGAACATCGATCACCGGACGTACGGTCGGTCCTGGTCTCTTTGAGACAATTGCAGTTCTCGGCAAGGACTGTGTTGTTCGACGGTTGCACAATGCATTGGCTGCAGTAACTATTGTCGAAAACGCGGAATAGCTTGGATATACTTAAAGAAGCTCTTTTGCTCTCTGTCTCCGAACAATTCGAGGTTTGTGGCTATGATTGATAATATTGAGATTATTGATGTCAATACTATGTTTGGTCCCCTGCCGGCCGCTGCCTCCGATCTTTCTGTCGATGCGCTGGAAGAGATGATGCAAAAGCATGGCATTCGATCTTGTTGTACTCTCAGCACCGTCGGTGTGCTGTTGGATCAGAATTCAGGTAACTCGGCGACACGCGCTGCCTGCTCTGAGCACGCCCATCTACTCCCCGTTGCAACTGTAAATCCGCAAAATGTGTTTACTGTTGACGGTCCATATACTCGTTTTAAAGCGGATGGTTTCCGAATGGTACGCCTATTTCCTTCCCAACAGGGCTGGACGGCAGATTATGCACCGTGTGTCTCCGTCGCGAAACGCTTAGAAGTAGAAGGACTCCCGATCATGGCGGATGTCAAGGAACCTGGAGAAGCCTCTCGACTGGTGCGCGCATTGATGGCACATCCTGCTCCACTCATTCTGTGTGGCGTGGGTGAAAGCACTCTCGCAGAATCAATTTTCCTCATGAGATCCCACCCGGGTGTCTTCATCGAGACCTCCAATTTGGTTTCCGTCGGCGCTTTGAAGCAAGTTATTGAATGCGTGGGGGCAGATCGAGTTCTCTATGGATCAGGAGCGCCATCACGACCAATGGCAAGCAGTCTGGCCATTATTCGTGCGGCTGAAATTGACGATGAACAACGTGCACAGATACTCAACAAGAATGCTACATCACTTCTTGGGCTTTAGATCTCAGGCAGGTTAGACACGGGCTACATTCCGTGAGAGGATTTGGAAATGGCGATATTCGATGTACACAGCTTTCTCGGGGGCAGTTACATTCCGGGCATATCTCACAACGGCGCGTCCGTTAACGGTATCATTCAGGCACGTCAGATCGAATCGACTCTGCTGCTTTCCGCTCATGCACGCCATATTGACCCCGTTTCCGGTAATCGCATATTAAAAGCAACAGTCGAACAGAACCCAAATCTCTACGGATGCCTCGTTACCCACACCAACCGAATTGAAGCGAGCATTTCAGTTATGCGCGAGCTAATGACCAACCGCAAGTTTCTCGCCATGGCCATTGTAGGCACTCACGAAAATGAGCCTGTTCAACACATCGTTGCAGATGATATCATCAATGCCTATCGTCGTTACGGTAAGCCGTTATTTCTGTTCGCACACAATGCTGCTATGGTTACGACTGTGCTGGAGATCGCTAAAACATTTAACATGTTGAAGATCGTCATGGTCGGTATGGGTGGGCATGATTGGCGCAATGCCATTGCCGCCGCCCACGAGACCACCAATATCTACCTCGATACCTCCGGAGTACTAGATCAGGCAAAACTCCCTGCGGCTATCGAAGCTATCGGAGCACATAGAATTCTATTTGGCTCTGGCTCCCCTCATGTCGATCCTGTGGCAGCTCTGGGATTGATCGATGAATGTGGGCTCGCTCCGGAGACCCGCAGGCGTATTCTACATGATAACGCAATAAAGGTATTCGGTCTTGACCAGGCTGTATAATCGTAACATCTCCGAAAAGAACCACGCATGAATTCCAACATGATAGATTTAAGAAGCGATACCGTAACACGCCCGTGCTCTAACATGCGTTTAGCTATGGCGAATGCAGAAGTTGGCGACGACGTTTTTGAAGACGATCCCACCGTTCTAGAACTCGAATCCCTTGCCGCAGAGCTGTTGGGTAAAGAGGCTGCCCTATTCGTAACCTCAGGCACACTTGGCAACAACATTGCGATCAAAGTTCATACCCAACCGGGTGACGAAGTCCTTATGGATTGGGACTCCCATTCAATGTGTTATGAAGTGGGTGCGCCCGCAGTAATTTCCGCTGTTCAGATGCGCCAGTTTAGAAGTACCGTGGGAGTTCCACCGGTGGCTGAAATTGAGTCTGCCATCAGCGCAGAATCACTCCATTCTCCCGCAACCTCTTTGATCATCCTTGAGAACACTCATAACCGTCACGGCGGGGCTGTCATCCCGCAGACTCTCATTGACGATATCGCCGGAATTGCCAATTCTCGAAATGTGAGACTCCACATCGACGGTGCGCGATTATTCAATGCAGCAATTGCCTCAGGAATCCCAGCAAAACAGATCGTGCTGCATGCCGACAGCGTCACATTCTGCCTGAGCAAAGGGCTGGGCTGCCCCGTCGGCTCAGTGATGTGTGGCACGCGAGATTTCATCAATAAAGCACGCCGAGTTCGGAAGATGTTGGGCGGCGGCATGCGACAAGTTGGGATTTTGGCGGCGGGCGGCGTCTATGCCTTGATGAACAATATTGATCGACTTGCCATTGATCATACAAATGCGCACGCTCTTGCAGTAGGTTTGAACGGAATTTCAGGATTACAGGTAAACATGGCATCGGTGCAGACGAACATGGTCTACCTACAGATTGATCCCGCTGTTATTGCAGCAAGTGAGCTGGAGAACCGGCTTAGAGCAAGCGGAGTGAACTGCCTTGCAGTGGGACCGACCACGATAAGAATGGTCACCCATTTGGACGTGAACGACGAAGACATTGAAAAAACGATTGAGCTGGTATCAAAGTCTCTCTAAAGAAAAATCGGCTCCCCTTAGAGAGGAACCGATATTGCTTCTGAGGCTTTGCCCGAATGGTCAGGAAGATAGATTGTGTCGTCTATCACAAAGCGAGACCCCAATTTGTAAATGACTTTACCATCTGAACCCATGCTTCGTTCTGCATGTTGGTCCAAGAAAAACAGTTGTCGAACAGTAACATCAATACGCCTTGGAGACGTCATGTGTGGCAAAAGCAGAAAAACTTCAACTGTTGTGTAGCTCATGGTGCGCCTCCTTTAATGAGATATGTCAATTTAGATATCTAAGATTATAAATTCGTTGCACTTTTCTCGCCATAGAGTTTGCAACATCGTCAATGTGATTCAAGTCACAGTCATAAGGAATTCGGAATGTCTGAAACATTGCTGCAACAGTTGGACCCGCTGGACCCCGCTGAAACTATATCCAATCTCCCAACCCTGCCAAAAACCATGCTCAAATGGATGTTTTACGGCGATGGCTACGACAGTCTCCAAGTAGAAGAAGTCGAAGTTCCCATCAACGGTCCAGATGAACTCCTTGTTAGACAGGACGCCTGCGGCCTGTGCTTTTCTGATACAAAAGTCATTGCGCTCGGACCCAATCATCCCCGAATGGCAGGCCGCAACCTTGCGGCTGACCCTGTCACTCTCGGACACGAAGTCTCGTGCACGGTAGTACGTGTTGGAGAGAACATTAAAGACCAATTTACGATTGGCCAAAGGTTCATCGTCCAAGCGGATGTATTTTATAAAGGCGTTTCTATGGCCTATGGTTACGCAATTTCAGGCGGACTTGCGGAATACTCAGTAATTCCTGTCAGCATGATCAACGGTGACGAAGGTTGCTATCTTCTGCCTCTAAATCCGATCGACGGCTATGTCGAAACAGCGCTTGTGGAACCGTGGGCTTGCGTCGTCGCAGCCTATAATCAATCCCATCGAACAGGTCTCCAGAATGAAGGCAAAACCCTGATTCTAGTTGGACCGGGAGCGGATGAGATTGACTGTCAGAATCTATTCGCTTCCAGCCGCCCCAATTCAGTGCATCTTCTTTCCGAATTGGAAGTGCTGCCTGCATCACTAAATACGGCTCTTACATCATTGGACGTTTCACGAATTGCAAACAGCGATATCGACTGGATCGAATTCAAAGCCTCCGCAACTGTCGGTCAAGGATTTGATGACATCCTCATATTCGGCAATGTAAATGCGGATACTATCAGCGGAGCAGCGACTACTCTCGCCAATCACGGGATAGTGAACTTCGTAAAAACCAAATTCAACGAAAAACTCTCCGTCGACATTGGACGCGTGCACTACAACTGGCACCATTACCTCGGCACGAATTCCAATGATCCATTTCTATCTTATGCTGAAGAGCGCGACGCAAATCTCGTTCATGGCGGATTGTCCTGGTTTATTGGTGCAGGTGGCCCGATGGGACAAATGCATGTCCAAAGGGCCGTTCTGCATCCCAATCCCCCACGCCGGGTGGTATGCACCGATATCGACGATGAACGACTTCAATCCGTCGTTGATAGGCTTGGCGCAGATGCAAAAGAACGCGGAATCGATCTCATCACAATCAATCCTAACAAAATCACAACCGATGAATTCAACGCCATGCTCAATGAACTCAGTGAAGGCAAGGGCTTTGACGACATCGTTTCCCTCGTACCGGTTGCTGGACTCATTGAGCATTCCGCAGAATTCCTCGCTCCGGGCGGGTGGCTGAATATCTTCGCGGGAGTTGCGCGCGGGACTATGGCGGATCTCGACATCAATCTGATCGTGGAGAAACGCGTGCGATTTATTGGAAGCAGCGGTTCGAGCATTGCAGATATGCGGGAGACCCTCTCCAAAGTCGAAACCGGCGAATTGAGCACCAACGCAAGTCTCGCGGCAATCGGTGGAATGCGATCTGCGCGTGAGGGAATCAAAGCAGTGAAGGACGGGATTTTCGCAGGTAAGACCCTGGTCTTCCCCCTGATACCGGACCTACCGCTAACACCATTGTCGGAATTAGAATCGATCTACCCGACGGTTCACGCGAAATTAAAAAATGGTCAGTTCTGGACAAAAGAAGCGGAAGAGGAGTTCCTCGCAATCGCTCAACCCAAACTGTAGCCGACGTGAGACCGTTATGGATAATTGCAATACAGACAAATTATGGAGAACCAATTGAATAGACTTACCGGGCGCGCCGCCATTGTGACGGGCGCTGCACAGGGATTGGGCGAAGCATTAGCACTTCGACTTGCGCAGGAAGGCTGCAAGGGCGTCACTCTCGCCGACATGAATATCGAACTTGCACAGGCTGCGGCAGATAAGATCACGGCCGAGACGGGTGTTCCGACGCTTGCCATTAAGACCAATGTCACTGTGGAAGCAGATGTCACCGCAATGGTGCAACAGACAAAAGAGAAATTTGGCTCGGTCGATATCGTGATCTCGAATGCCGGCATTCTTAAATCTGGCGACATTGTAGAGATGGATCCAGCCGCGTTCTCTGCGGTTCTCAACGTAAACCTGTTCGGATATTTCCTGACTGCGCAGGCTGCAGCACGCGTGATGGTGGAACAGAAGCAGGGAGTGATCATTCAGATCAATTCAAAGTCCGGCAAAAAGGGCAGTTTCCGCAACAGTGCCTACGCCGCGAGCAAGTTTGGCGGAATCGGATTTACGCAGTCCATTGCGCTCGACCTCGCGCCGCATGGGGTTCGGGTAAATGCAGTATGCCCGGGAAACCTATTGGATGGCACCCTCTGGCAGCAGAGCCTCTACGACCAATATGCGAAAAATCAGGGATTATCGCCCGACGAAGTTCGCAAAAAATATGAATCGCAGGTGCCTCTCGGCAGAGGCTGCACCTATGACGATGTCTGCAACGTAGTCACTTTTCTGGCTTCAGACGACTCCAGCTATATGACCGGTCAGGCGATCAATGTGACCGGTGGTCAAGAGATGCGGTAATGCCGCAATCTCACTTTTCATTTTCCTGTTAGGAGTAAATATGCACCTATTCTCTGCGATAGCACTGGCAATCAGTTTGCATTCCTCGGTAAGTTCTGGAATTCAAAACAAGCCCGTCGTATCGACTGCGGATTTCAAAGTCGCCGGGCTCGCATTCATGGCAGGAGCCTGGGAAGGCAAATTTCAAAATGCCGTTATTGCAGAAACCTGGATGTCTCCCAAAGCGGGCTGTCTCCTCGGCATGATGCGGGAAGACATGGATGGCAAGACTCTGGTGCGCGAATTTGAGGTCATCGAAGAGGGTCCCTCCGGAATTACCATGACCTTTGACCACTTTAATGCGGATATGTCTGCCATTCCGAACCGTAAACTAGCGCGCAAACTTGTTAGCTTGAAAGATGGCGAAGCTGTTTTCGAATATTCCAACGGCGAAGACATCCAAAAGCTCACTTACAGAAAAGTGGGAACTGATACTCTGCTCGCAATAATCGAACAGACCCGCGCCAGCAAAAGTAACAAAATCGAAATCTCCATGAAACGCAAGAGCTGATCTCGGTACCACGTTTGATCCGATAAGAATGCGAATTCGTACTGAGCAGATGGCGCCCGCCATCTACTCACTATTCCCACTACTTCTTCAGAGCCGAATTCTCGAGGACGCGGTTGATCCCAGCGAATTGTCTTACTTCGCATTACGCTCAGCCAGGACATATGCTTAAACGGAGGAGGACAGGTTCCGTGGCTATGTTGATCTGGCTTACTTTCCTTGGATTTCTATGACTTTTAGAGATTCACGAACTTTAGTACATCTTAAGAGAAACCCGAAATTTCAGAGGCGGAATCTTAGCCTTTTGAACACAGGTTCGTTGGCGCCAAACCCACGTAATATGGACGAAACCACGGAGACGTGTTGGAGCGCCAAATTGCAATTCGACAGTCATGCAATGCCCTGAGCAGTTTTCTCTTTGTTCGCTACTCGATATGTCAATTACCACACCTGTACCAAAAAGTTTGTGAATGACCGTTACTGATTCCAGATGGTGGTCAATAGCCATTCTGTTAATTGTTCCGGCGACTTGCATAGCATCGCACGTAGGAAGAACAACTCCGTATTGCGTACCCATGTTTGTCATAACCGATCCGGCTTTCTGTCGATTGCCGTTCTCTCATTGCCAGTATATATAGAATACTGGCGACACTTACCAGCGAGCACGTTTATCCAGACTGTTAGTTTTTGCTCTTTACATTGAGCAAATCTACAGCGTGCTGCGGTATTGGTCTTGTATACTGCCTATTTTTAGTTCAGAAGCAATAGAGTGTCTGGTCCCAGCAATTGCTTGCTAGGTCTCTGGCTCTGAACATATGGTCTGGCGTGACTTTAAGTCCCCTATAGTTAAGTAGTACAGGTGTGATGTGCGTCTTATCTGGACACGGAAAGATTGTGAACTGATAGACCCTTGTGTCTTGAATGGGTTCCTTTTGATTCGGATTTTTATAGATTTGGGCAGGCACAAGGCCAGCCCCTACACATATGATTCATTGCAACATTGTGCGTATTTAGTTTTACAGACGGTCATTTAAAGCACCGATATCCTTGATGGACAGGATAGAACAGGATAACGGCAACGGCTCGCGTCGGATTTTCCTAACCCTCATTCCCCCTACGCTCGAAGCAGTGCCGCGCAGGCAAGGCTCCTATCCCTCGGTCCCTTTCCTAAAGGAAAGGGATGACTGAAACGGTACTTGTTTCGACTTTTGAGACATTGTGCGTATACGTTTGTGCTT
>CAISOI010000071.1 GCA_903886985.1 uncultured Chthonomonas sp. | reverse complement strand
TGGATTTGGCGGTGGTGGTGGGCGAGATCGTGGTCGCGGTGGATTTGGCGGCGGAGATCGTGGACCTCGTAGCGGGGGCGACTCCGACCGTGGACCTCGACCTGCTCCGGCTGCAGCAGCAGTTGAAGAGCCGAGCGAAGATGAAACTCCGAAAGCACGGTTCCGTCCTCGACGATAGATCGCAAATCTGTAATTCAAAGAACGCCAGCGGAAAATTTCCGCTGGCGTTTTTTGTTTCTGCCAGCAATTATTAAGAACAACATGCCAGACAGCGGATGTTATCTACAACGAGGTTTGTCATGATATACCATCAAGCATTAATTCAGGAGAAACCAATATGGAAATGATGAGGGCCAATGTCTTCTGCGGTGTGGATGACATTCAGGTACGAGAAGTACCGAAACCTGTTGCTGGTATTGGCGAAGCAGTTATTCGTATTACGTTGACTACCATTTGCGGAACGGACCTACATATCGTCCGTGGTGAATATCCTGTAAGACTCGGTTTGGTTATTGGTCACGAGCCGGTAGGAATCATTGACCAGTTAGGGCCTGGCGTACTCGGGTATGCAGTTGGCGACCGAGTTTTGGTGGGAGCGATTACTCCCTGCGGACAGTGCCGAGCATGTCTTTCAGGTCAACTTTCGCAATGTGGGCATGGTTCTGAATCCGGTTATGAAGCACTTGGTGGTTGGCGGTTCGGCAACACAATCAATGGAGCACAGGCAGAATATTTGCTCGTGCCGAATGCTCAAGCAAACCTTGCCAAAATTCCGGGTGGTGTTACAGATGAACAGGTAGTCTTGCTGGCAGACATCGCTTCGACAGGATTTAGTGGTGCTGAGTCAGCTTGCGTAAAGGTGGGTGATACTGTGGTTGTGTTCGCGCAGGGCCCAATTGGGCTATGTGCCACTGCCGGAGCAAGACTTATGGGCGCCTCATTGGTAATTGGTGTCGACAGCGACAATAATCGCTTGTCGATGTCGAAGAATATGGGTGCGGATATAACGCTTAATTTCCAGGAACAGGATGTGGTTGCAGAGATCAAGAAAATCACCGGAGGCGGAGCAGATATTGCTATTGAGGCGCTCGGTACACAAGAGACTTTCGAAAATTGCCTGCGATCATTGCGCCCGGGCGGAACTCTGTCCAGTTTAGGAGTTTATTCAGGCAAACTTCAAGTTCCTTACGACGCGTTTGGTGCCGGCATTGGCGACTATAAAATTGTAACGACACTTTGCCCCGGCGGCAAGGAGAGAATGCGCCGATTGATGGAGACAGTTAAAAATGGTCGAGTTGATCTAACTCCATTAATCACGCACACCTACAGTCTCGATAATATTGTTGAGGCATACCACCTATTTGGTGAGAGAAGAGACAACGTTGTTAAGGTAGCCATCAAACCATAATTAGATACTAAAATAGCCGTGCTTTTCAACGTTGAGAAATAGTTATCGTACGCATGTTTGCATTAGTGGATTTGTAGACTTATCTTGAGAACACATCATCTCTGATATACTGTTTCCATACAATATTCTTTGATGTCGGCATATCGCTGGCTCAGACTTGGTGGAAAAAAATGCAGACGACGACGCTGGATAGCTCCCTGCCGGGATTGACAACAACCCGGTCACCATTCATTGAAAAAGCCTACCAATGGACTAGATCCTCAAGGCATTGCTGATATCCGACAATTGATTCAATATTTGGCC
>CAISOI010000070.1 GCA_903886985.1 uncultured Chthonomonas sp. | reverse complement strand
GAAATGTACATGTCCCTCCGAGATCTGAACATAAGCCTATAGGATTGTCGTACACCGCGAGGTAAGAGGGACACTAAAAACCAAATATATGAAAACACTAAACAAAATCGTTCTATTCATTGTCTTTGCAATCTCTATCCTTATAGCGATTCCAGTAGACTACATCTGTTACATGAAGAGCAAGGGTGACATACTTATCGTAATCATCTTCATTCTTTGTGTAATTACCGCCTTTGTAATTTGTTTTATTGCTTACTATCACTTTCATCTTGATGAAACGATACCAATTTATTTTCACGAGCTTTGCTCTAAAATTACTTGGAAATGAAAAAGTTAAATCCTGGTAACCCAGAAAAAACACTACTTACACGCGTTGCCTTTTGCCCAAAGTGTTACGCAAACAAAATGCCCCAAAAGGGACAGATGTTTCTTACTATTGGCAGAGGAAGACAAAAATACTTCATTCACGTTGTAGCCAGAAATACACCGATGGGTTTCACTCCGCATATCGTTGAAAAGATACAGAGCCATAATGGTCATGTAACCTTTCATTCGTACTGTGGTATGGATGGTTGTGATGTAATTCTTACACCGAACGAATCTACAGGAAGAATTGATATTTCAGTTGTAAACGAAGTAACTAAAGTGCTCACCACTAAAGAGTGGAATGCTATGGTCTCCTATACATCAGATAACGATTATTTCCTCGACTAAAAACAGAACAGATGAAACCAAAAATCGTAATCAATTGCCCGAAATGCAAGGTAAATACCCTCGGTGAAGTTGTCTATCAGAATTACGAAATAGGCGTAATCTTTGAACAACGAATCAGATGTTTGTCCTGCAACAAGTACCATTATGTAAAACTGGATTTGAAAAACAAGGACCCGTGATAACCATAATGCTGGCCATCCTCCTTATTGGTGCCCTTGTCGCAAAGATCAAGGACAGATTCAAAAAGCCGCCTGAATAGGGCGGTTTTATTTGGAACAAAAATACCCCGCGTCCAGGGTAGTCTTGTCTCTTTGTCAGTTGGTACCGAACAGGGTCTTGCGACCAAGAGAACCGTATTAGCTTATCATAGAACATTTCACAATGAAATGCTTATGAAGTTGTCGTGAATAAAATGAATAGGTTCCTCCTTTCTTTAGGGCTACGACCGTAGTCCATTCGTCTTCATGGTCATTTGCGAAGGCCCACATGGCAACTTTCGCCTGATCCATGGCCGAGGTGTAATCCAGTACTTCTCCCATTTCCTTGGTAAATCTTTCCCAAGTTGGTTTCTGTATCTGAAATACTCCACGACTACGTCCTCCATCAGATATTACTGATTGTGATCCGCCGGATTCGCACGCCATCACTGACAGTGCGAACTTTGGATCTACTCCATTTTCTTTAGCGTAATGGGTCACAATCGCTTCTATAGGCTGGTCCTTGAGTGCTATCTCTGGTGCTTGAGCTCTCGCTACGCCTGTGGTTAACAGGATAGCTACTGCAATAAGTGCCACGATAAGGACTAAAAGTAGTTTTATTTTCATAGTTGCGGTAGTTTTTGCCCCTACCAAACTCGAATCGGGATAATACTAGTTTAACACTTTTGGGCATAGAAAAACCCCTTCCGGGATTAATCTGGGGATAACGATTATTGCTGTTTTGGAGCGAATAATGACGCTGTCGCTGTTTGTACTACAGGCAAATGAAGTGCCAGTGATACTAAGAGCGATACCTTGGTAACCCAGTCCACCCATTGTGCCCCGATTTGAGGAGCGAATACTGACACGGTTACTACTGCGATTGCTAGGAATAGAGCGATTAAGGTTGCGATTGTAGAATTTAGTTGCATAGATTTATCCGTTAGTTGAAATAATTGCATCTCCAAGTGGATGGATTGACGAGTCCAAATCTACGTGGATATGTGTAGGGCAGTCCTCCAGAAATACTGGAACTCCGCAAGTAAGTAATCCCTTGAGCATTGCCTGACGTGTCTGATTTGTACAAGCAAGATCGGCAGCAAGCCCGCGGAGATGCGCGCTATTAGGCTCACCACCTACCGCTTGGTTCTCTGCCGCTGTGCGTAATCCACTTGTAATTACAAACGGTACACCAGCAATTCCGCGAGCGGCATCAAGCATTGCAAACACCTGTGGCTGTAGTTTCGCTGCGGCTACTTCCTTTGATGAAAAATATTTATAAGTTGGCATGGCATTTGGTGGAATGAAGAACATGCACTGCTGTCCTCTTCCGTTTAGAAACGACTGTGTTAATAATACTTGCCCCGTGTGGTTTAGACTATCAGAATCTGCACCCCAGGAGTTCTCAACCACGATGGCCTTCTCGTTATTATACATGGTGTAATCGACTGCACAAAGGCAGTGACTCCCTGATACAACGGCTCCTGGAATATACTTAGGAACTCCCTGTTCCGTATTCCATTCATCCCAAGCAACTGCGACGGCAATAGGGCATCCTCCGTAAGTATCAATCGCATTTGCAATAGCATCTAAGTCAGTAACCGTGACGAACCCGTATCCGCCAATAGTCTTGGGTGTAGGTACCGTTATTGCCGTATCCATCTGCTGTTCGTTCATCATTTGCGATGGTGCCAATGCTTCGGTTGTAGTTCCCAGCTTCTTGAGAATATCCCCCGCATCCTGCAACCACATTCCCTCGGCTGGATAATTTGATCGTTTGGCATATATAGGATGAGCCGAATAGACTACCTTATCCTTGGTTTCAAGAGCCTTAGCACTTCCTTGAGAAACACACGAACCAGAACCGTCCTGATTCCGTAGTGCGTATTTCCGCCATGAGGACTGCGGTTTTACGGTCCACGAAATAGGGAATACTGCGGCAACACTGCCGAACTTGAAGTCCCGTGCCTTTGCGTTCTCATCGCGCGGATCTGGTATTACATTAAGTTTTATATGTTCGCGATGTGATTTCATATTATTTTACTGTCTTAGGCTTCTTCTTGAAACCGTCAGTTGCGTAATACATTTTTACCTGCTTGGGTGTCCATGTCCGACCCGATGGACTTCGATACTTGTTAGTACCTTTGATTTTTGTGAATGGCATAGAGTTATTGATTCTTAATCTGGTCAAATGTAATCTTTCCGTCCTTATAATCGACTATAAGTTTCTGAGCCTCTCCCTTGGAAATCTTACCGGCCTTGAACTTGTCGCCAAGGTAGTTCTCAACCTGATCATCAATCTTTGATTGTGCTTCAGTATAGAATCGAAGATTGTTTTCATTATATGTTCCACCAAGTTCCAATGGAATAATGTGGTCAAGAATCTTTCCTGTAATATCCTCACCCTTTGCAATCTTGACTCGGATATCGTGACTTCCCTGCGCGTCTCTGTGCTGGATAATTGCAGCACCGTTTTCTACTCTTACTACAGTATCACCGTTCTTTATGTCGGATATAAGGGCCTTTGGATCCTCGAATAATGCCTTGATGTATGTCAGTGCACCTCCTTTCGTTGGGCCTGCTACGTCTGGTGGCATGCTTGACAGGTCAGAATTATTTCCAACAATCTGTCCTCGTTTCCACTGCGGAATCTGCACCTTTCCTGCCTGCTGCAATTCCAGCCAGTTTGCACCGTTGGGAGAAAGTGATCCGACATGTGCCTGAACATCCTTTGCCGCATACCATACGTACCTGTTGAAGTCTGCAAGGTTCATTTGTGACAGAAGGGCTTTCTGGTCTTCTGGGTTGAATCGTGCGAATAGCTTGATGTCGTTTGCCGTATCCGCATCCTTTACGAATGTCGTAGTGTCCTTTACTGCGCCAGACTTGACAAGCTCATCAAGCAGTTGGTTTGCTTTCTTCACGTCACCTATCATATAGGCGGTACGCGCCTGTGACTTCAGTGTTGCAACCGCTTGGGTGTCCTTACTTTTTACTCCTCCTCCGAATCGCTTGTCATATAGGTTGTAAATTTCTCGCTGGATAGGTGTTCTTGCAATATATGCAGGAGCTGGGGTTACTCCCATGAAGCTCTGAAGATAGTTTATCCATGTCTTGTTTCCACCTACTGCTTGCAGTCGCTGGATAAGGTTAGTGATTGATAATGGAACGAACTGCTTTGCCTGATATCCAACTAATTCCATGAACTGCTTTACCGCGGGATCATTTGGGTTTCTGATTTCAGTTCCGAAGTAATCCTTGTTGGAAAGCATCTGGGCTATGGTCGCAAGTTCAGGATGGAGTTTGTTCTTGATTGTCTGTCCCGGCTCAATACCATAAGCATACACATCCTTCATGTACGAAGGTAGCGAGATTCTCTCGTCCGTACCATCGGGCTTCTTGCGACCGGTTCTCGGGTAGTAAATGTCTTTTAGTGTCTCTGGTGCTTTGCCATTATACAGATAGTAAATAATCGCACCGAATATTCCCATGATATAAGGGAGTGCTATTACGTAAGCCATCTTTGGGTCCATTCTGAACTTTCCCTTATAAGCATCATAAGGAGCCTTTGCTAACCCTATTACTCCTCCTGGAATTTCACGGATGTCTCCAATGTTCCAACCGAGTGATCGTACAGATGCCATGCCTACATCCTTGAGTACCTTGTTCCAAAAAAGATTATCGTATACCAACTGTCCCATGCGGTTGTCCACACTGTCCCATGCCTCCTGTAGGCGAAGAGTGGTTTCGTATTCGCTCCAGTTCTCACGCTGTGCCTGTTCTAGGATATGCGTTGCCATGTCTGAAAACACTCCCAACTTCTGGCGAGGAATAAGTTCCTGCATGATTCCTTTTGACAGTCCCTCGATAAGTGCTCCTGGTGTTCGGAATAATGCTCCTAGATAGTTACCACTTCGTGCTGCCTTGAAGAAGCTCTCTACGGAATTGTTCTTATAGAAACTGTCCATCTTTACACGTCCTCCTGCACGCTCCAGAGCATTTACTAATTCAGGTATCTGCGGGTTCTTGCTGAAGTAATCCTTCAACAGGTTGTTACCTCGGATTAAGTTCTGGTAGAGAAGTACCGGTGATGCGGCCGGTGCTGTGATTGCCTTAGCCAAAGCGGTTGCCCTGTCTGACAGTGAAACATTCTTGTCGAATACTTT
>CAISOI010000069.1 GCA_903886985.1 uncultured Chthonomonas sp. | reverse complement strand
TGTCGGGAGCTAATTAATCTTGCTCATGCCGACGTTGTTATAGTGGGGCCCTCACTCATCAAGGCGGCAAAGTCTGTCGAAGTTGTCGAATTTTTCAATTCTATCAAACAGCCGGTGATTGTGATCTCCTCTGAACTTAAAATTGATGCGAAGTTGGTTGCAGCGATCCCATGTATATTTGGAGTGATCTCATCTAACTTGGCCGACAAATCTCTCGCGGCGACCATTGAAATCGCAATAAATCAGTGGCAACATCGAGTCGAGCTAATCCAGAAAGTAAAAGTTCTGGAGAACCGTCTCAAGATTCGTAAGGCAGTGACACGATCGACCGGAATGTTGGTGGACCAGTTCAATATTTCCGATTCCGAGGCTTATAAGCGGGTTCAGGAAATTAGCATTCGAGCGAATGTGCCGCTCATAATGGCTGCCGACGCCGTCATTCGTTGGAAGAGGGGCAGACTGACAGTAGGGGACGCATCAGAACTCCTCGACGCACTCCAACGTGTTATCATTGACCTTGCTATTACGGCACCGAAAGTTGTGAAGAGCAGCGCAAGCAAACTTTCCAAGAAAGAGCTCAAGGCAAACGCGAACAAAGAGAAGAAATCAAAACTGCGAGATGCAAATATCGCTGCTTAGCACTCAGGAATACTAACGGGAATCTGCATCGCGAGTCCGCCCTCAGCAGTTTCCTTGTATTTGTGGTTCATATCCAGACTAGTCTGCCACATGGTTTGAATTACGTCAGACAGACTGACGCGAGCATCATTTGGATCGCTATCCAAGGCGATGTTGCATGCAGTGATCGCTTTGATTGCTCCCATGGTATTCCGTTCTATACAGGGAATCTGAACAAGTCCGCCAACCGGATCGCAAGTCATTCCCAGATGATGTTCCATCGCTATTTCAGCTGCCATCAGGACTTGATCACAAGTGCCACCGAGAGTTTGTGTCAGTGCGCCTGCTGCCATTGCACTGGAGACCCCGATCTCTGCCTGACAGCCTCCCATGGCTGCAGAGATGGTCGCTCCTTTTTTGAAGATGCTGCCAATCTCGCCCGCAGTTAGAAGAAAGTTCTCAATACCCGCATTGTCACCGTCGCAAAAACAGACGTAATACATCAGTACTGCAGGAATTACCCCCGCTGCCCCGTTTGTTGGGGCAGTGACCACCCGTCCGAAAGCAGCATTCTCTTCGTTTACTGCAAGAGCGAAACAACTGACCCATTTGAGAATAGATTGAAAATCGTGTTTAAGACATTTGATCTGCTCGAGCCAAGCCTTGACGTTGTCGTAGTGGGCGCTCCCTATCAATCGCGAATGCATGCCGGCTGCTCGCCGCACAACGTTCAGTCCACCGGGTAACACGCCGTTGGTGTGGCAACCTCGGTAGACACATTCGGTCATCGTATTCCAAATCCGGAAAATTCCAGCAGTGATCTCTTCGCGACTCCGCAAGAAGAGTTCGTTTTCCAGAACGACTTCCGGGATGGTGCAGCCTTTGAGGGCACAGTAAGATGTCAACTCCTCCGGATTGATGATCGGATTTGGCAGCCGTTTTATCTCTTGTTCCTCGGTGGCTCCCTCTTCGACTACAAATCCTCCGCCAATGGAGTAGTACGATCGGGTCACTGCATTGCCATCTCTGGCGACCGCTGTGAATCGTAGTCCGTTCGGGTGAAAAGGAAGCGATTCTTGTCGGTGAAAAGAGATGTCGTCATCCGGGCAAAACGCTACGTTCACTGCATTTCCCAGAAGAATTGAGCTTTCGGAGGAGATTGTCGTGATTACTTGAGATATCGAGGTAGTGTCGATAGTCTCCGGATCTAGGTTCATAAGTCCGAGCATTACCGCGACATCGGTGCCGTGACCTTTACCCGTTTTCGCGAGGGAACCAAAAAGGTCAACGTGAATGCTCTCAACGGTATTAGTTCCGATCGACACCTGCAATTGTGCTACAAATTTCTGAGCGGCGCGCCAAGGTCCGAGTGTATGCGAACTGGATGGACCGACGCCAATCTTAAAGATGTCGAAGACGCTAATGGCTTCGAGCGGTCGATCCATTACCAGAACTTCCAATCATGCGCGGTCAGAACATATATTCCGAGGGTCAAGTTCGTTACTGCATGGGCAATGATGCAGGCAAATAAGCTCTTCGTCTGCCGGAGAAGTAGACCGTAAGCCGCAGCACAAAGTACCGCCACCAGCCATTCGGGGTGAGCGACTCCAAATAGACCGCATACGATAGCAAATCCGCCCCAGGTGAACGTTCCCACTTTTAGTTTGGTCCAATCCGCGTCAGAGAAAAATCGCAGGAGAAAGGATCGCCAGAAGAGTTCTTCCATAACCGGCACCATCAGCGCCAGACCATAAAATCGAACCGCTATAAATGCAATTCGCGTGGCGGGATTTGTAATCTCAACGAAAGGATTGTAGGCAGTGCGCGTACCGAGATGCGGATAGTGCAGCGAATTCTCAATGAGAACCCACTCTGCGAAAACCAACAGCCCCACGATTATGCCGGGGATAATGACCTTGGGATTAGGCTTGATGTCTTGCCAATTTCGGCGAAAAACAATGAGCAAGACAGTAACCAAGATTGCTTTAAAAATGTAGATGAAGGGATAGAACTTGCCGAACATTCCCTCGGTATTGGTGACCACAAGGAATGCCAACATCGGAATGCCATATGGAATCCATGCCTTGCTATCTGTGGAAGGGACAGGCTGGGGATAAGGCGGTATTTCAGTTTCAGGCAATTATCTTCTTCCCGAGCAACGGTTCTTATGAATTCGACACACAATACGATCTTCGTCCACCTAAAAGATTACCTGACCGAGAAGATTATTTCATGGGACAAAAATCATGGTAATAGCGTGAGCTTTGTGACTTCAATCCCCTTCAATTGCGGCTTCCGCGAATGCGAGATCACCACGCGCGGCATCATATGCTGCTTCTTCGTTGGTGCCAAATACCTTGGCGCGTTCATCGTCAAACTCGCCTTCCCACCGAGCGATCACCACGGTTGCGAGGCAGTTACCCAGAACATTGATGGAAGTGCGTGCCATGTCCATGAGTTCATCAACGCCCATAATTACTGCAACTCCAACCACCGGAAGATTAAAGGTTCCGAGAGTAGCCAACAAAATAACTAAGGAAGCACGAGGCACAGCTGCAACCCCTTTGGAAGTGATCATCAGGGTGACCATCATAGTCAACTGCTGACCGATTCCCATATGAACACCCGTTGTTGCCTCCGCCGCTTGCGCAACAAATACGGATGCCATTGCCAGATAGAGCGTGGTTCCATCCAGATTAAAGCTGTATCCCGTCGGCATTACAAATCCCACGATTGGCTTTGGCACACCGAGGCGCTGCATAACCTCCATCGCCTTTGGGAGAGCGGACTCACTGCTGGTGGTAGCAAATGCGATGGTAAACGGTTCGCGAACTGCCATTGCGAATTTCTTAATCGGCACGCGGTATAACAGTGCGACCGGAAGCAGAACCGCTAAAACAAACAGAATCAATGCCAGATACAGTGATCCGATCAACATTCCCAGATTGATCAAGACTTTTGGTCCCTGCGTTGCCATAGTGTGCGCCATGGCAGCTCCCACTCCAAAGGGCGCAAACATCATCACATAGGCGGTAAAGCGAAACATAACCTGTGATAAGCCTTCGCAGAACTGTAAAATGGGTTCGCCGCGTTTCTGAAGTGAGGCAACGGCAATTCCAAAAATGACTGAGAACGCCACAATCTGAAGAACATCCCCCTCAACCGCGGACTTCACAACACTTGCCGGGAAGATGTGTACTATCGTTTCGACCAGTGTTTTAGGATGGTTTTCTGCAATTTTCCCGAGGCTGTGGGTATCCGCTGCAAGCGAAACGCCCACACCGGGCTTCGTTATATTGACTACTGCCAAACCAAT
>CAISOI010000068.1 GCA_903886985.1 uncultured Chthonomonas sp. | reverse complement strand
TGTCCATACCTGTTTATCTGCCCCGGATCTTCTTGAAACCTGAGAAGTTCATTTCCGTTATTAATCCCAAGAACTTCAACATGTTCAGAACTTTACCAATGGTCGCCGCACAGTACTCGGAAAGTCGTGATTAAGGTCATGGAAGAGAATTACCAAACCAACAACGGAGCCGAAACTCGATGAGTAGACCCACAGCACTTCTTACTCCTCGACTTTCAGATATCATGGAGAAGCTGGGAAGCCCGTTTGTCGACATCCGATCGACCGCCTACGCCGGAATTACGCAGCTTCAGCAAGATGATGTTGACGCCCTCATCGCCTATGTAACCACTCTCAATGAGAGATACCACAAGCGGCGAAGACTATACAGAATTCTGGCAATTTCGGTCGGTGTAATTGCTATCCCATCGATCATTGCCCTCATCGTTTTGTCTATTAGATATGGACTTCAGGGTAAGTCCGGGAAGATAATAGCGGGAACGATGGTTGGATTGATCGGCGGTATCGGTGGTGGTTTGGGGGGAGGAGTACTCGGTGGCTGCTCCGGATTACTGGTAATGCCCAAAGGCTTAGACGACGCAATTCGACTGATCGCAGAACTCAAAGACGTTAGATGCGTGGGACCGCTATGCTTGGCACTTTTCCAACGCCCTGCCAACCAGCAGAAGGTCAGCGACGACTACAAATATTCTCTTGCGCGAGGTTTGACGAACGTCTTGCCGCTGATGGCACCGGCGGACCGTTATCTTTTGACATCCGAACATCGTGAAGCAATTTACAAGTATCTAAAGCGGTGCAAGCCAGAAAGCGAATCCAGTCTAATAGTGGGTCTAATCCATGCTCTAAAAATTACGGGAGATGCTACTTCTGTAGACCATTTACAGGCTTTTGCAGAACGAAATAGGTCGAGATCCAAAATCAACGGGGTGAGTGACGAAGCATACGGCGCCATATCTGCCATTCGTGAACGAATCGACAAAGAAAACAAAGGCAATACTCTATTGAGAGCGGCAACAAATATTTCTGACGACACTCTTTTGCGGCCCGCGGGCTACGCAGTTACAGAAGATCCCGCGCTACTCGTGCGTGCATCGGATCGCCCAGGTTAGAGATACTTGGAGGGTATAATTTGGTTAATGTAACACCCCGCAACATTTATGTGCGGGGCATTTGTTTGACTCAATACTTCCCATTTCCTGGAGATAATCATTGTTCAGACTTGATAACAAAGCTGCGTTCATTACAGGAGCCGGATCTGGCATAGGCGAGGAAATTGCGAGGAGTTTTGCGCAACAAGGCGCGAATGTTGCCGTGGCAGATATCAACTTCGAAGCAGCGAGCCGTGTGGCAGAATCCATCGGCGACAATGCGTTTCCGATCCAGATTGATGTTTCGGAAGAAGTGAGTGTAAAAAATGCCATTGCAGATGTCATTGCCAAATTCGGTAAACTGGACCACTTAGTTAATAACGCGGGAATCGGTCTGGTAGGAAATGTAGAAGAGACCTCGCTCGAAGATTGGAACCGACTACTTAAAGTCAATATGACAGGTGTCTTCCTCTGCACCAAATTAGCAATTCCTCATCTTCTCTCTTCGGGTAAGTCAAGTATTATCAATATTGCCTCGGTAGCCGGATTAGTAGGAATTGAACGACGGTTTGCCTATAGTGCCACCAAAGGAGCCGTAGTTGCTATCACCCGTGAATTGGCGATCGATTATGTGACGACAGGATTGCGGGTCAATGCCATTTGCCCAGGAACGGTTTATAGCCCATTCGTTGAAGGCTATTTGCGTAAGAATCATGCCCATGAATTAGAAGAGACAATTGCCAAACTCAATGCGAGACAACCCGTTGGCAGGATGGGTCGACCTGACGAGATTGCAAAAATGGCGGTCTATCTAGCCAGCGAAGAAGCAGAATTCGTTACTGGTTCGATTATGACAATTGATGGTGGCCTGACCGCACGGTAACTTGTGTTGACGAAATAACGTGCAATCAGATACAATGCTACGCAATTGGTTTCACGAAAGTGATATCAAGCGCCATTATTAGTTACGCTTGGAATGATCTATGCGCATCCGGAGACACACGAAACCTGATAGTTTAGAGGAGAGCCCGTACCTCCTAGAAGCAGTGCAGGTTGCCTATTATCATTGTGTGTTGGAAATGCCTCTTAAGAGTATCGCAGAACTTCTCGCTAAAAGCCCCGCAACCATTACACGCCGGTTAGATGAAGTTCGACAAGCCGGATGGCTCCGTGATCGACCGGAATTTAACCCGCCTCCGGACATTTGGGCCGAACTTCATAATCGCATGACATGCTCCGGTGTAGAAAACTCCCTGCAAGAATATTTCGGCAAGAATTTACTAAACCGAGTAACAGTACTTCCCTCGTTAGTTCAAAATGCCGACGATGCTCGAAGAGATACCAACCCCGACAATGTGCAACGTGTTGGGCTTTACGCTGCGCGTCGTATAACTGCTGAGCTTTCGGATGGCGCGCACGTTGTGGGAGTCAACTGGGGATGGTCTGTAAGACAGTGCGTTGTGAACCTCCGACCAGAAAAGCCAAACCCAGAACTGAGGTTCGTACCACTGGTTGGTAATCTGAGTTTAGACGAAACAGACCCTCATTACGAAGAAGCAATTGAATGTTCGAGTAACCGCTTGGCGCAGATAGCGGGATTGGCATTCGAGTCTCCGCGTTCGCCTCGACTAAGCACTCCCGCTTATATCCCACGCAGATTTCATGACGATCTTGAAGGCTTGCGGTCTATACGGGATTTCATCGAAAGCGATGTCTCTTATCGACGGATATTTGGAGGGATGGAAGGACCAGGAGCCTTGGATCAAGCCGATACACTCATCACTGGACTGACTTCACTGGATGTACGGACCCTGCCAACCTATCGACCCGGACTAATAACTGAAGATGATATTCCCGCGCTCCAGCGGGCAGGCGTCGTTGGTGATCTCGCGCTTCACTTGGTCGTGCAGCCCACAGTGGGCCATTCCCCCTCCGAAATAACAGGAGGTGAATTGGTTAACAATATTAATGACTTGATCGTTGGAGCATCTCCTAAGGATATTGTACGTGTAGCCGAGCGACACCGAAATGGCGAAACTAATGGGATAGGTGTGCTCGTACTGGCAGTAGGAGCTTGGAAAGCACGTATACTTACGACCGCTATACAGATGGGGGCGGTCAATGAACTTATCACAGATCTTGATACAGCGCATTCGATTGCAAAATTATTGGGAATTAGCCTGCCACAATGAAATGGTTTGAGTCCTTAGCCCCATAAGTACTAAAGCCTCCTGTTAACCCATTCTTCGCACTTTTTTGCAAAGACCTAAAGCAAACGATTGGAACAATATATGAGCGATATCGCAAGCCCGTTACAATTTGACGTAGCCGCTGCCAATGCCATTATTTGTGGTGGCATTAATCAAGCACATCTTTTGGAAATGGAACATCGATTTGAAGGTATAGGCCAATATTTCGCCCAAGAGCAAGAGGAAGGTTATCCTACTCTGGAAACAAACTTGCGCGCATGGACACAGAGTCACCTGCGAACAAAAGATATTAGCGACACAATTGCCCTTTCAGAGAGCATCCGGCAACGATTCAAGGTGTTTGTCCTGGTTGGGATCGGAGGCTCGGACCTCGGCGGTCGAACTCTCATCGATTCCATTGATCATCCCTACCACAATCAGTTGTCGATTGAAGATCGTAAAGGCGCGCCAGAAATATACTTCACGGGGGATACATTCGATCCTAAGCGCCTACTAGCGTTGTTGGAGTTGTTGACCAAACGCGAACTAATGCAAGACACCTGTTTCAATATCGTCAGTAAATCTGGTAAAACGGGCGAAACTATTTCCGCAGCCATGGTGCTAAGAGAAAAATTAGTGGAACTTGGCGTTGCTAACTGGGCTTCACAAATCGTGGCAACGACTGGTCAAAATTCTGAGAGCGTACTGTTCGAGATGAACAAAATCACTCCATTTTTTGGCATGTTGCCAGTCCCGGATGGGGTTGGGGGTCGGTTCAGCTATGCATCACCAGTTGGGTTGCTTCCTTTTGCAGTTACAGCGGTAGACGAGACTCCACGGGAACGGATCGAAGCTGCAATGGCTGGATTTACAGAAGCGCACCGCAGATTTCTCCTGGAACCGACCGACTCCGACAACACAGCCTACCAATTAGCAAGATGGTGGCAATTGGGAGAACAGTTTAACCGACGGTCCGATATGGTGTTTTGCAACTATGCAGACGACAGCCGATTAGGTGGATGGTTTATGCAGCTATACGAAGAGAGTATTCAGGAACGAGGTTCTGGATTGAATATCATTGCAACTCAAGGTCCAACCGGCAATCATTCAATTCTGAATGGCATTTTACGCGGGCCACATGACAAACTCGTTCTCATTGTTCGCTGGAATGATCTGGGGCACGATACGACTATCCCCACCGGCACCGGTATAGGCGGCGATCTAAAATTCTTCGAGGGTCTTCCGCTGTCCGCAGTTCAAGACGCCTCTTGCCGCGCCACTTACGCAGATTATCTTGGGAATGGTGTTCCAACAGCAATGTTGACGGTTTCCAAACGCGATACTTATCACTTGTTCCTGTTTATGCGGACATTGATGGATGCCGTTGCAATAAAAGGCAAGTTACAGTGGCTAGACATTGGTGAAAACGGTCTTCCCGATCCTGCCACGGAACTTACATACCGACAGGATGGTGTTGAAGGATACAAAATCAAAGCACGAAAGAATGCAGAGGAAATGCAAAAGGCTCTTTAGCATTGAAAGGCGCATTGGCTGTGGCCAACGCGCCTTTCCATTTGGATTATCGTCTCGCTACTTGCGAGTCTTTCTCGCGAGGCAAGTTGTACCAAACAGCGTCAATAACACTAAGCTCCTCCTCATTGAGAGCCAATTCTACGCCTCTCAGACTGTCCTTAAGCTGCTCAGGTCTGCTGGCCCCAATGATCGCTGAAGTGATACCTGGGCGGGTGAGCACCCAACTTAGCGATACATGAGTCAGACTCTTATCTTTGTCGGTAAAGTACCGCTTAAGATTATTAACCTCTTCAAACACAATGTCTTTCCAATAGCGCTTGCGATATAGCTCTCCCGCATGATTAAGAGTGAATCGAGTACTGGGCTGGGCTTCTGTGCTTCCATCATATCTTCCAGTTAACATGCCACCTGCCAGAGGATTATACGCAATGATACCTACCTGTTGAGATTGACACAACGGTACCAATTCTTCCTCCAACACTCTAAATAGCAGGTTATATCTTGGTTGAAGACAGTCATAGCGCGCCATACCCAACTTATCGCTGGTCCATAACGATTCGGCAAGTTGCCATGCGGCATAGTTTGAGCAACCGATGTATCGCACTTTGCCGCTTTTGACGAGCGTATCAAATGCCGCCATAGTTTCGTCAATTGGAGTATTCACATCCGGGAAATGCGCTTGGTATAAGTCAATATAGTCTGTCTGTAGTCTTCTTAGACTTGCGTCACAAGCTTCGATAATGTGACGTCGACTTAAGCCCTTGTCGTTCGGGCGGTCAGACATTGCTCCAAAACACTTTGTCGCCAAAACTATCCGTTCCCTAGCATTTCTCTCTCGAATCCAGTTGCCTACAACAACTTCGGTCTGCCCTACCCGCTCCGGTCCACCACCGAGGGGATAGACATCT
>CAISOI010000067.1 GCA_903886985.1 uncultured Chthonomonas sp. | reverse complement strand
TGAAAGGAAACATCGCAAATTGGAAAAGACTCCTATCACAATCGCTTATGGAGATGGTATTGGCCCCGAAATTATGGAGGCGACCCTCTCGATTTTGAATGCCGCAGGTGCCCAAATTGATGTTGAACAAATTGAAATAGGGCAAGGGGTTTATCTTAGGGGGATTACTTCAGGGATTGAACCGGGAGCATGGGACTCACTTCGGCGCACGCGCGTCTTCTTAAAGGCACCTATCACAACTCCCCAGGGTGGGGGATACAAAAGTCTGAACGTTACGATTCGCAAGAGCCTTGGGCTGTTTGCCAACGTCAGACCGTGCGTGGCTTATCCGCCATATGTCCATACCCTCCATCCCGAAATGAATGTAGTGATTGTTAGAGAAAATGAAGAAGACCTCTACGCGGGCATAGAGCACCGACAGACTGATGAAGTAATGCAGTGCTTGAAATTGATATCTCGTCCCGGATGCGAGAAGATCGTACGATACGCATTCGAGTATGCGCGCCAAAACGGGCGTAAAAAGGTGAGCTGTTTCACTAAAGACAATATCATGAAGCTCACGGATGGACTATTTCATAAAGTTTTTGACGAGATTGCGTCCGAGTATCCCGAAATTGAAAAAGAGCATTGGATAGTTGACATCGGGACCGCTAAACTCGCGGATACTCCTGAAGCATTCGATGTTATCGTGACGCCAAACCTCTACGGAGATATTATTTCTGATGTCGCCGCACAGATTGCAGGATCTGTTGGACTAGCGGGCTCAGCAAATATTGGTGATCTTGGAGCCATGTTTGAAGCTATCCACGGCTCAGCTCCGACAATTGCCGGTCAGAACATTGCCAATCCTTCGGGTCTCATACTTTCGGCTGTAATGATGCTCGTACATATAGGCCAACCGAAGGTCGCAGCCAAAATTCACAACGCTTTGTTACGCACCATCCAAGATGGAGTTCATACGGCGGATATTCACAATCCCAAGGTCAGTGTAGAGAAGGTTGGTACTAGAGAATTTTCGGCAGCTGTAATAGCGCGCTTGGGGCAGGTTCCAACGACTTTCGGAGTGGTAACTTACGACGATACTCCCTCTGCCATGCCGACTTTTCAGGTGACACGAAGACCGGCGGCGAAGAAGGAAATGGTAGGAGTTGATGTATTTCTCCATTGGTGTGAAGGTTCACCTGACATGCTGGGCAAGCTACTCGAGCCTACCAGCACTCGCGAGTTGCAACTCACAATGATCACCAATCGCGGCGTCAAAGTTTGGCCGAACGGATTACCGGAAACATTCTGCACGGATCATTGGCGCTGCCGCTTTATGAGGACCGTAGAGGACAGTCCGATAAAGCATGTGGATATCACAAACCTTCTTCAAATCATCACTGAAGCAGGATTGGACTTTATCAAATGTGAAAACCTCTGTTATTTTGACGGAGAACCTGGGTTTACGCTGGGGCAAGGGCAATAGTTTCGGTAGTGGCGGGAATGCTACAATGAATTATTGTTGCTGAATTTGTGTTCCCGGACCCGATTCTATGTGTGGTAGGTATACGTTTACCAAACCCGCTGACGCCATGGTCAGCCAATTTCAAATGTTGATATCGCCGGACGCGCCGGCTCGTTACAACATTGCTCCCGGTCAAATGGTTTTGATCGTCCGAGAAACACTTTCAAAGAGTGGTCCTGTAATTGAGCCGGCAGAAGTCAAGTGGGGATTGGTACCGTCCTGGGCAAAAGATGCGAGTATTGCCAACAAACTAATTAATGCGCGTGCGGAGACGCTGGCGGAGAAACCAGCTTTCCGTTATGCCTACAAAAACCGCAGGTGTTTGATCCCCGCTGATGGTTTTTACGAATGGCAAACAGTCAGCAAAATGAAGATACCGTTTTACATCCATTTGAAGTCAAAGGAGCCGTTCGCTTTTGCCGGCTTGTGGGAAACGTGGGAACGATCCGAGGGATATCTTCAAACGTGTACGATCGTTACAACTGCAGCTAACAATATTTTGCGACCGTTGCACGAGCGTATGCCAGTTATTCTACCAATTCACCTTTACAAAGATTGGCTTTCACACAACACTCCCCCCGACAGATTGAACGACATGCTGCTTCCTTATCCTGAAAATCGAATGGACCTGTTCGCTGTTGGTGACTATGTGAGTCAGGTGAAATATGAAGGACCAGGATTGATAGAGCCTAGACCATTTGATGCGGGAGACCAGGCTATTGAGGAACAGCTTAGTCTTTTCTAAGAACGGGCAGTATGGTAGTGTATTTAAGAGGAATGGGACACTTCCAGCCCGAATAATAGTTTAATTAAGTCTCTACATCCAATGGGAGTTGTAAAGTGAGTGAATCGATGAACAGACGCGAATTTGTAGGAGCGACAATAGGTACTGGGATAGTTACCGCAGCCGGGGTCGCAGGCGTGGCTAACAGAGTGGAGGCGGAAACGGAAAAGCCCGATAATAAGGTGCCGAAGACGAATTATTCGGATGGTCCCAAAAAGGCATGCCTCTATGGCATGCTTCCGGGAAAG
>CAISOI010000066.1 GCA_903886985.1 uncultured Chthonomonas sp. | reverse complement strand
GTCCTCTCCGCTCGCATGTCCAAGAGCGTCAGATTGCAGGCTCGAATGAGATTGTTCTACAAGAAGACTGCATGGAACACGGTTGTTGGTCTTTCCGAAGTTTTGAAGAGGGTTTTGGATGTAACGATTTCTGCAGTAATGCTTGTTGTTCTCTCGCCCATTTTCTTAATCGTGGCTGCAGCGATCAAGTGCACCGATGGCGGTCCAGTAGTCTTCTGGCAGAAGAGAATTGGCAAATTTGGAAAAGCATTCCGATTTCCTAAGTTTAGATCGATGGTTGTAAACGCGGAAGCGCTTAAGGCTCAATTGTTGGAACAGAGCCATCACTCGGAAGGTGTCACCTTCAAGATGAAGCGAGACCCGCGAGTAACCTGGATCGGCCGCATCATCCGAAAGCTGAGCATTGATGAATTGCCACAGTTCTGGTGTGTACTGAAAGGCGAGATGTCCCTAGTAGGACCCCGCCCGCCGGTCGAGAAGGAAGTTGCGCAATACACGCTTGCTGATCGACGCAGACTAGAAGTAAAGCCGGGCCTGACCTGCACCTGGCAAGTAAGTGGAAGAGGAGACATTCCTTTTTCCCAGCAGGTTAAGTTAGATGTTCAATACATCGAAAGTCACACAATGTGGATGGACCTAGTAATTCTTGTAAAAACAGTGCCCGCAGTTCTAATGGGACGTGGAGCCTACTAAGCAGTAACCAAAGTCGCATAAGTCGTTAAAAGTGTCTCAACATTAATTGTCAGTCGGACCGATTTTATTCGGAGGGAGTAGTAAATGAAAGTAATTCTTTTTGCAAATGGCGAGTGTGAAGGTTTGGGCGCGATCGGTTCGCGAGTTCCTTCTTCCCTATTGACCCTAGTGGATCGCCCATTCATCGTTCACGTAGTTGAGCAGCTTGTAGAGCGCGGAGCTACCAGCTTCGAAGTGATCATCAGCCGTAGCGCTGATAAGTTCGAGCAGGTTCTTGGAACCGGTTCCAAATGGAACGCAGAAATGAACTTCCACTTCGTTCCTGATGCAGAGCATCCTTACGGGATTGTAAATCAGATTGTTAAAGATTTCCCGGAAGAAGTAGTTGTCCTTGCGCACGGCGATCGACTACCACACTTGGAGTCACAAGCGATTGTAAACGAGACCAGCGAAACGGCTCCTTCCTACTATCTCTCGGCAGCATCGGACCTTTCGGTAGATTCTTCGATTGAGTGGAGTGGTTGGGCTGTAATCACGAAAGAGATGACCTCGGTCCTCACCGCAAACATGGATGAGAAGACTGCAGGCGAAGCGCTCATCCGAGCCGCTGGCAACCTGAGCATCAACTGCGCAATGCCAACTGTCTTGAGTGCACGAACCTTCGAACAGCTTCTTGCTGCACAGGCTGCAGTGATGACGGGCGAGTTCAAGGGCATTCAAGTTAGCGGTAGAGAAGTATCAAGCGGAGTATGGGTTGGCGAGCACGTAACCATCCACCCAACTGCAACATTGGCCGGTCCAGTCTTTATTGGAGCCGGTTGCTGTATTGCGCAAAATGCGCATATTGGACCGAATGCGGTTATCGGAGATAACTGTGTTGTGGACGACTCCAGTGCAGTTTCAAACTCACTGGTGATGAACGGCACCTATATTGGCGAAGGACTTGATCTGGGTTATTGCGTGATGGATCGCGACCTACTTGTCCACGCAGGAATGACGTCTTCTCTGACCCTGGAAACGGCATTCTTAATAGGCGGCATCGACGAGGCGAGTGAAACAGCGGCCATGGGCGAATTTACTGCTCAGGCAGCCGGGAAGGCAATGTTCCTTCTTTCCTTACCTTCTGCAGCTCTAAACAATCTGTGGACAAAAATGCTTAAGCCGAACGCAGCATCCTAACACTAATCTCCTCAACCGCATCCAAAATGACCCTTCTGAACAATTGTTTGGAGGGGTCATTTTGTTATTGATCACTTCTCTCGAATCTTTTACTTTCCGCCGCTAGATGTTTGTCAAACATTCATAACTCGCACACACAGATACCTTTGCTCCCATCGTAACGTCTAATGTTTAACTTCAAACTTGGTGAATGAAATCGGTCTGCGCGATGGCTTATACTATCTTTGTGAGGGGTGGTGAAGTGGCAGGACATACCAATTCGCACCGCTAACTGAATCGTTAACAGATGCAAAGACGAGTTGAAGACTCAAGCTTTACTACTGATACCTCGATAACCTATATGAAACTAACAAAACCTGTTGCAGTCAGCTTGATCACGCTCATTTGCATTGGGTGGGACTATTTCGAATTATGCGATTGTTGCGAATTTTTCGATTCTATGGTATGATAGAGTTTGGAGGATCAATATTATGCCAGCCCTATTTGAACGAACTATAACGCCGTCTGATGACGATAAACGCATTGCATCCGAAACCAGCCAGATTCTGGAACCATTGGTTTCTCTTTCCCACGAAGTCCAGGTAAAAATTGTAGGGGATGATGCCTCCCATCAGGTACTTTCGATACCTGCTCCCGCATTACGTCTACTCAACGAGATACTTGTGGAGATGGCAAAAGGAAATTTAGTCAAGCTCGTTCCGATGAACGACCTCCTCACAACTCAAGAAGTTGCTGACATATTGAATGTATCACGACCTTTCCTTATCGGACTTCTTGATGCGGGCAAAATCCCCTATCAGCGCCTCCGAAGCCACAGGCGAATTCTTCGTAAGGACCTCATGGCTTTCAAAGACAAAATGGATGCAGACAGAGAAGATGCGTTTCGGAGATTGACTGAAGAAGCACAAGAGTTGAACATGGGTTACTGACATTGATCTCTGTTACAGCCATTTATGACTCCTGCGTACTTTTTCCGGCACCCCTTAGGGACCTTTTGATTCGGCTGGCAGGTACAGGTCTCTTTCGGGCTTGCTGGACGAACGCCATTCACGAGGAGTGGATGAGGAGTGTCTGAGAGAGGCGACCGGAATTGAGTCGAGAAAGATTGGAGCGAACTCGAGACTTGATGAACGAGCACATTTTGGACTCACTTGTGATCGGATATGAAAAGTTAATCCCTACCCTAGTGTTGCCGGATGAAAATGATCGCCATGTACTTGCAGCTGCTATCCACAGTCGTGCCAATGTGATTGTAACTTTCAATTTAAAGGACTTCCCTGCATCCGCACTTTCAAAGTACTCCATTAGAGCACAGCATCCGGATGAATTTGTACTCAATTTGCTCAGTTTGGACGCAGATACTCTCTGTTCTACAATAAGAAAACAGAGGCTGGACCTTAAGAATCCACCCAAAACTGTGGAAGATTTGCTGTCAACATTTGAAGCTCAGGGTTTGACAAAAAGTGTTTCCAAACTGAGGGTACTGTCCGAGAAACTATGACGGGGTTGAGGAGTAACTTCCCTCGTTGGATGGAGAACAAACTCGGTAAGTGGTTAAGTGCGGATCCGATTTGTTTTGCATTGGGTGATTGGAATTTGTGAGGTTGTGTAATGAGTGCACCGTCGTAATTAGTGGAAGTGAGTGTCGGAGATCTTCAGAATGGCTACTAAGTATCTACAACGAAAAATTGGCGCACTCGTAATCGCTATAGTCATTATTGTGATTGTTTCTGTTTATGTCGGTGAAGTCACCCGGTACAACCAAGTGCTTTACGGTTTCGAGGATGGATTTATTGGTAATTATAAAATTCAGTTCAATCAACCTTTGGGCAAGCGATTACCTATTATAAATGGTGAAATAGTCTTTAACATTCCCGCTTCTGGTGTGCTAATATTATCAACAAGTGATCCAATTACTGCTTTAACGTCAGTAGAAACGGCCCAATATAAGAACGGAACTAAAATTGCAATATGGAATTCTTCAGAAAAATCTGATTCGGTTCGATTTCGAACTCCGGTAGTTTTCGCAGATGGAACCCATAAGGGGTTCGTTGGCACAGACGACGACGGAAAGCGAATTCCATTTGAAAGATAATGTTGGCGTTTGTAATACACATTTTGAAACACAACCATCCTTGCTGAGGATGCAAATGCTGAGATAGTGTGGATTGTATGAAGAAGAATATCATAATCTGGTTAACTTTAGCGATCTGCTTTGTAATCTGGTTTGCGTGGAACACTAGGACTGAGGTCGTTGAATACATTGTCCCTGATAGTTTTCGTGGCTGGTATACCATTGTATTTAAGGCTGCTGATGGAGAACCACAAAAGATGGTTCGTGGCAAACATTTGTTTGTCATTCCTTAAAGCGGTGTTCTAAGATTGAAAGGCGGCAATCCCTTAGTAGGAGTGGCGTTGGATGAATCTGCAAGGTTTGCTTCTGGTAAATCATTGCCTTTTGATGATGAAATTCAAAGTGGAGAATCCGAAAAGGGGATAGTGACAATTCAAGAAGGCCCCGTGAGCCACGACGGTACATTGATCTTCTTTGTAGGGACGTCTGTTGAGCGTGACAATAGTAGCGGACCTAAGTTTGACCACTGATTTTGGCGGAGCGGCTGGACACCTTGCTGTGCGTGGCAAAAACCTCAGCCGTATGGTAGGAACCTATGGTGGTGGTGGTGGATCACTCAGAGAGCAGTTCCATGTAAATCGACAGGAATCCGTCATTGCCCTCACAGGACTTTATGGCAACAATCCTGCAACCGACCTGCGTAACAAGTTCAATGCCTTTGGAGAGATGTACAGCAGCCAGCTTACCGGTGTCAATTATGCCTATGTTGGTGGGCAGGGGTACTGGCATGACTTTGACTTAGGGATGGACTATGTCCGTAACAGACGTCAATTAAGTATATTAATGACGGTACTTGTTAAGTATGTGTGGAGATATTCGGAGTATTTCTTTGAAACATAAATTTATCTTGACGGAGCTTCTGCTGCTTTATATTATGAGTTCAATTATTGTTTTCCCAGCTAACGGAAATAATTTCGAATATCAGCCAGAGCAATGCGCGTTACAACAGACTGCATCCGGAGATATAGACGTAGGGCTCAGCCAATTTATTAGGTTTAGTCCGAACGGAAAATTGATCCTTACTGCCAGAGGCATTATTCCCCTGGACAGTGGTATCTCTATACCAACCGAATTACTTGACCCATACATAGGCAAGCAGTGCCCCGATAATTGGTTCGATTTTAAGTTTATTGGAGCAGATTGGATCGGTAGAAACAATGAGTTTGTTGCAAGTGTCTACGACAATATTAAATTCAATAATATTGACTTGCGCAAATACCAGAATGACGATAATTATCGCAAACAACTTACCAATTCCAATCTAAAAACCTATCTTATAGACCCAAAATTTCAAGGGGGATACAAGACTAGTATTTTAAGGATAAATGGAATAAATCCGGTCTTTAATGTTTATACGAAAACCATTGCATTAGTTAACTCAACAGGTCTCGTTATATCAGATAGATTAGGAAATGTATTAAGTAACTTTCCTGATGGTGCTGGGACGACACGCTTGTTCGATTGGTACGCAAAAGGGACGCACATTATATCGTGCGTTTGGGGCAGACGATCCTTTACAGGAACAATTATCGATACAGTTAAAGGTACCGTCTTGACCTTACCTAAAGATTTAGGTACTTCAGGTGGATTAGAATGTTTAGTGATGCTTGAAGATGGCAAGACGTTATTATTAGCAACTGAAACGGAGTCAACTAACGGTGATGTTAAGGGTCCTTTATGGAAATTGAAAGTCAATGGACACCGTATTAATGAGCAAACGCTATTAATAAATGACCGCAGTGTGAGATACGAGCATCTCAAATATTGCGCTGTGTCACACAAATTATTTGTGGCTTGTAGTTCAAAGGTAAATTCGAATATTAGTGTTCTGACAATGAATGAAGACGGAAGCAATCAACAAATATTGTGGTCAGGAAGAATTTTAGATCCGTATCGACTTCGACAAATTGCAGTTTCGCCAGATGGGAAGACTGTTGCATTTTGGGCCAGGGTGATAGAGGGAGGAGTTGAGAATGAAAAGCTCGTTGTTGTCGACACAAAAACAAAGAGCGCCCGGATGTTCTAATTATAATCTGCCGAGCCAACTACACACCATCCAGTTGCGACTACGGTAACTTCCGACCTAGGAAAACGAAGCCAGATGGTTCACTATGCTTTCTTTGGGTCAACGTTCGGTTGCCTTATTTGATCTTAGCTTTTGGGACCGAAAGTTAGGTGCGACAACTTTCAGTATGTGTAACATGCCCAATCGGGACGGTTGGGCAGTACGTTGCAGGCGGAGGCGCGATGGACCGCAGGACCTCATGTTTGTGGCTGGTAGTGGAAGAGCGGCACTGCACCATGCCCTTGAAGTGGAACGCTGATTTCTGGAAGGTGATTATTGATTAAGCCACTGGAACAATCAAAGTCTGCAGCGAT
>CAISOI010000065.1 GCA_903886985.1 uncultured Chthonomonas sp. | reverse complement strand
GGGAGTATATGCTCAACCACCTCAATTGGCTAAATGCCGTTGCTGTTTGTCCGACTTAGACCCGACAAACTAAAAGGAATGTCCTGAGATATTCGGAAAAAATACTCACACACAATAAAAGGGCGGGGATCGCCCACCCTTTAGGCCCACGTTCACATGATATAAGGATACTCTATCGATGCAACTATGCTGGAGGTGGGACTGCAAAGGAAGGACTAATCATGCTTGAAGTGGAACGCGATCTATCCTACATAAGGTTGAGTTGCGAACTACTTCGACTTTTCGATGCCATTGGATAGCAGGGCTGTGGCGAGGTCCTTTGTAAACTCAATCGCACCTGATTTCGTCAGGTGATTTCCGTCATAGGTGGGGTATTTGTCCTGCGGAATATCGATCCATGCTCCACCCGCATGTACTACGGCTTTCTTAACCTCAGTCTCGCTATAGCCAGACTCATTATCTTCCAGAGCAACTATGTCGGCAGTTGTCGGAGGGCGAATACAGACGACATTGACCCCGGCAAGGGTCCATCTTTTTACTTGGACAGCAAGTTCATGCAGTATCTTTGGTGATACTTTGACTTTTTTGAATGTCTCGGCGTACTCCTTAAGACTCGCTTTAGGGTCTTCTGGAATTCTGCTGCCGGGCAACCATCCACCCTCGTGCATTTCCTGACCGTATTTCGGACCGTGCCCCACAACACGACCGATCAACAAAACAGGATTTTCAGGGGTAAAGAAAAGGTCCGCACTGTGCATTGCTGAAAGGTTTGCACGCTCTGGGGACGTTGTTTTTGCCCACGTCACGTATCCGCTAGTTTTGGAAGCGAGCTCGGTCAACGATCTTGGTGTCACTCCAAGAATGAGTGTACTTTTGCGAGGGACGGCAAGGTTGGTCAGAGCATCAAAATAGAGTGGTTCAAATGCGCCGCCAGAAAAGGCAAAGTTGGTTACAGTCAACCCTCCCAATGCAGGCGATAGTATCTCGGGAGCAACGCCCCGATTCATGCGGGAATCACCGGCAATGATGACGTCATAACCCGGTTTAAGGTCGAGTTTCTTCAACCAAAAGGCTGCGTCGTCTCGGGGAGCACGGTCAATTTTCCGACTGACAGCCCCGTAGGCCAGAGCCATCACCACAACCGCTATTCCGAATGAAAATATCCTACTGTTTTGCAATTTTTACTCTGTCACCTTAAAACTGAAAATAGATAAATGCGCCGCCGGGGCCGCGCCAATAGATTGTAGCTACTGCAAGTATTGCAAGTCCAACTGGTTGTAATTTGCGAGCGAGCGGAGACATCTCGTTCCACTTTCGCGACCAGCCGAAGAATTCGTTTAAAAGGATCCCGCCTCCCAATCCAAGCCAGAATAGGGATGGCAGTCCCAGAGTAAGAACATCCTTGGGATGAAGCGCACGAACGTCCAGCATCGCATAAATTACATGGAATGCTTGACCCATACTATTTGCTCGGAAGAAGACCCATGCAATCACAACGAGAGCAAACACGATAATCGCCGAAAGTGTCAGACCGCCAGACTTCTTGTGCAATTTCTCCGGCCAATTGGTCAATCTCTCAATCGTTAGATAAAAAGCGTGCAGGGCGCCCCACATCATAAAAGTCCATGCGGCTCCATGCCAGAAGCCGGAAACTAACATGGTAATCCACATATTACGAAGACCTGCCCACTTGCCTTTTCGATTTCCACCGAGGGGAATATAGACAAAGTCACGGAACCAACTTGATAGCGAAATGTGCCAACGATTCCAGAATTCGCGAATACTTGTAGCTCCGTACGGGTGGTTGAAGTTAAGGATGAAATCGTAACCCAGCCATTTTGCCATGCCCCTAGCAATGTCTGTATATCCACTGAAATCGCAATATATCTGTATGGCAAACATTATGCTGACGGTCCACCAATGGGACATGGAGTGCGTTATATGATCAGCGCCGAAGGCAGTATTCACAATAGGTGCCAAATTGTCTGCCAAGATCATCTTTTTAAAATAGCCTTTGACAATAAGGTTAAGTCCTGTCCATGTCTGTTCTTCGGTAACAGGGTTGTTCTGCGTTAATTGCGGCAATAGTTCAGCTGCACGTTCAATTGGTCCGGCAACCAATTGCGGCCAGAGGGATATGTATGCGAAGAAGTGCAGAATATTTCTGGTAGGGGTTAAAACCCCTCGATATGCAGAAATGGTGTAGCTAAGAGACTGAAAGGTGTAGAAACTAATTCCGATGGGCAGAGCTAACTGCACGACATGGAACTGTATCGGAATGCCAACCGCGTGGAACAGGGAGTTGAGGTTGGTTCCAAAAAAGAATGTGTACTTGAAGAAGAACAAAAGTCCCAAATTGCCAGTCAACGAGAGACCAATGAACAGCTTCTTATACTTAGGATAATTCAGCATTCCCAGCCCGGCGAAGTAATCAATG
>CAISOI010000064.1 GCA_903886985.1 uncultured Chthonomonas sp. | reverse complement strand
GGTCGACGGATCCATCCCCGACTATCAGGTTTCGGCTTGGTTAATGGCGGCTTATCTCAATGGCCTATCAGACAGAGAGACACTCGCATTGACACTGGCGATGCGCGATTCGGGCCAAACCGTTGATTGGGATGGATACACGGGATTGCGGCTCGACAAACACTCTACAGGAGGTGTGGGCGATAAAGTCACACTGGTAGTGATTCCAATTCTTGCAGCAGCAGGAGTTTCAATTCTAAAAATGTCTGGAAGAGGACTTGGTCATACAGGTGGAACCATCGATAAATTGGAATCCATTCCGGGCTTTCGTACCGACATAACCGTTTCTGAGGCTGTTAAGCAAGTCGGCAAAATTGGTGCTGCGATTGTGGGGCAAACTGCCGCCTTAGTTCCAGCAGACAAAAAGCTCTATGCGTTGCGGGATGTTACCGCGACCATAGCGTCCATCCCATTAATCGCTTCGAGCATCATGTCCAAAAAACTAGCTGGGAATCCCAATGCCGTTCTTCTCGATGTAAAAGTTGGCGACGGTGCCTTTATGAAAGATCTCAATGTTGCGCGCCAACTCGCAAAACAGATGGTCCTGATTGGCACTGGAGCGGGTGTAACAACGGAAGCTGCATTGACATCAATGGATCAGCCACTAGGACGAGCAATTGGCAATTCATTGGAAGTCATTGAAGCATGTGACTTACTTACTGGATACGGGGAACCCGATCCGATCTTTTATGACCTATGCATTCGGTTGTCAGCCCGTGCACTTTCGATGGCTGGAATTGCTCAATCCGAAGAGAATTCGATCTCTGTAGTGAAAGCTTTGATAGCAAATGGCGCCGGTGCTAACAAATTGGAGGAGATTATCTTTGCGCAGAAGGGAGATCCCAAAGTAGTCAGAAACACAGACTTATTCCCCAAATCAAGTTTTGTGGTGCATGTAGTCTCCAATGAGGAAGGATATGTCAAATCAATTCAGACGAAGCAACTCGGAATGTTAGCCATGAGATTGGGAGCGGGCAGAGAAACGGCAAATGCACCTATCGACCCGGCAGTAGGAATTGTATTGTTCAAAAAAGTGGGAGATAAGGTAAAGACGGGTGAAAAGATCGGGGAACTTCACTTGAATTCGATGCTGGGTTCCGATACCCATGTGCGAGAACTATTATCATCCTACGAAATAAGCACTACAAAACCCAAGAAGTCTCTCTTTCTATTCGAGATTCTGCATTGATGCTACTTTAACGAATTCGCAATATTTGCAATAAAGTCCGGTCTCATATTACCAAGAAGCGTAAATACCTGATTAGCCGAGGTCCAATGTGCCACTCCATTTCTGGAACGTACAGCCGCGGGCAGTACCTTAGCATTGGGTGGGAGCGACTGCTCAAATAGGGCGAAAGTTCGAACTCCGTCCGTGTATCGCAACACAGTGATGGGAGCTGATCGGGCAGAATCTACGAGCCATATTCCTGTTAACTTATATCCGGCAGGTAAAGCAGGTTCTCGAATTGTATACGGGACCTTCATTTGCGCGACAGCAACACTTTCGAGTGGTGGACCAACAGGAAACATCGCTTCATGTTTCACACTAGGCAATAAGTCTGGTCGAAAATCGTTGGGATTGTTGATGATCTCAAAATCAACCCGTGTAAAATAACTGGTCTGCACCACTGCGCCAACAGAGTTCAACTCCTCAGATTTTAATCGCACACCGTTAACGTCATCAATCCAAAGCTTCTTTGCTCCGTTTCCACCAGCAATCTCCACGATCGAGGTATTTCGGCCACAAATAACTTCGTTTCCCACCACATTGATACGAATTTTCCCAGACGCAACATCATCTCGAAACTGCTTGGCTCGCATTTGAAAATCATCAGGGGAGGTAAACCCCTCGAAGATTCTGTTCAACCGCGGCTTATAGTTCCATAAATGACCGCCCACAGTAAGGATTATCTCACCTGCATTCTTCTGTGGTCCAATAAACTCAAGACGCTCTTTTCCGGGGCCGCCCTGCTTCACGATTAATTGGGATTCCTGCATGCTGCCATTCATCAGTCTTGTAGTCTGCTCGGCGACAAATAGTTGCTTTTGTCCAGCAGTCAAGAACAAGTTAATAATCTGGCGCGCACGTCCCTTAGCCTGACGTGTTCCATCTGTCGCTTCAATAGTATTACGAAATGGCGCGGGTTGGGCGAAAGAATGAAGCACCAGAGATGAAGTACTTGCCAAAGAAACAACGACCATCATTACAGCGCGAATATTTACTTTTGAATTTAACATGAGGTGTTTCATTTATGGGTCCAGCCTACGCGATACATCTACAATCCACAATGTCACAATACGTGCACAGGTGACTAACAGCTTCATGGTGATTCTTTAGATGCTATACCGAGACTAAATAGGAGTATCGGAGCCTGATTTGACGTCGAGTTCGTTCTGGTTACTCGCCGCCATACTAGCAGCTGCTGTATCACCGAATGGATCGGACGCGGTCATAGCAATCGCGTGAGTTCTAGATGCATGGACAAATAAGCTGTCCCCGCGTGTGGCAGCGAGCGATGAAATCTGTTCCGTGCGAAACTGCATCGGCAATAACACGAGAATCGCTAGCGCACAAACCCCGTATCCCCATGTTGGCGATGGACGAAGAGCACCACGCAGAATTGCAGTCAAATTTTCATACCATAATGACATAGGTAATTTGGGAGACGCTGCAATGAGCTTTGCCTGCAATAGTGCCGAAAAGTCTTCGGAGACCTGAAATGTCTCACAAGATTGGAGAACACCCACAGTCATCTTCAGTTCTGTATGGAAATTGGCGCATGAATTGCACGAGGCAATGTGCCTGTCAATCTCCCACGTTTCACGAGCAGAAGCGCGACCGTCAACAAACTCCGATAACTTCGGTCTAATCTCATTACAGTTCATTCTTATTACCATCCTTTACGTCTGTTGCAACCGGCCCGCCGACTACGTAGCCACGCATAATTTCAACCACAAGTATCAACAACTATGCACCTGCGCATTGTCCGCCACCAATGTTGCCGTCGAGATAGGGCAAAAGTTTCTCCCTTAATGACACACGGGCATTGAACAACCGTGATTTCACGGTACCCAGCGGACACTCGACAACAGCGGCGATCTCTTCATATTGAAGTCCCTCGATATCGTGCAAAAGCACAACTACTCTCAATTTCTCTGGTAGCGCAGCGAGTGCCTGTTCCAGCTTTGAGCCGAGTTCCTTGTTTAACAGCATACTTTGCGGGTCAAACCGTGAATCCGGTATCTCCCGTTCCAACTCTTCATCACCATCTTCGGCGGACATTGTCATTGATGCCGAATGAGCGCGAATTCTCCCACTTTTACGTGAGAAATCGATGCAGATGTTTGTTGCAATTCTAAAGAGCCACGTGTTCAAACTGGAGCGGCTCTGAAATGACTTCAGATTGACGTAAGCACGCACAAATGTCTCTTGCGTTAAGTCCTCAGCATCTGCGCCCGGACCAACCATCCTACTAATGTAGGTGTAGACCTTGTTCTTGTAACGGCTCACTATCTCATTGAATGCAGAAACGTCGTCTTCTCGACAACGTGCAACCAATGAAGCGTCCAAGTTTGTCACCAATACCACCATTATCGCTCCGGTCTGAGTACAAACGAACAACGTGCGTCAAAAGAAAATTGCTTTACTTTTTAGACGCACGCAGTTCATTTTTTGTTCAGACTATCTTAATCTGAGCAGATTTGTTCTTACAGTTCAGCTTATGCTACGTGATAGCTCAAACCATCGGCCATGGCAACTTTTGCTGCAACGGAACCTACGTTCTCTTCAAACATGTTGAAGTTTCGCAGGTTGGTAACTGCTGCATCGACGAACGGCTTACCGTTCGCGCCTTTGAGTCCGAGAACATAGCGAAGACCAGCACGACCGACCATTCCGTCGCTCTTCAACTCAGTGAGTTTTGCTGCATCGCCACGCATCTTACCGCTGCCATGAGCATAGACCTTCATTGCAATGATATTAATGCCAGCATTGTGGGCTTTTTCCATCGCAGCCAATTCTTCGGCGGACGTGTTATAGCTGATCCACAACTGCATTGTATGAATTAGTCCTGAGTCGATCTGGGCGTTAAGCATATCCGCATACTTTTCGTAGCCACCGCCGGTATGTTGAGACACACCAAAGTACTTAACCAACCCTTCCTTCTTGAGCTTTTCGAATGCTCGATAAGAAGCATTGTCGCCCTTGTTGAAGCTATTCAACGTGTTCCATCCATAGTGTGCTCGGAAGACGTCGAAATATTTCAAACCAGTGCGATCAAGCTCAGACTTCACCTGATTGTACGCTTCATCAAAGTTTGTCGGATCATGACCAGGTGAGGTGTTATCAACGGTTGTGTCGACATAATAGGATTCTCGTGGGAGTTTCTTCAAGGCTTCTGGAACGGTGCGGAAGTAACCGGCCTTGTGAACAAAATTCATTCCAGCGGCAACTGCAGGATCAAAGAGGTCGCCTGCCCAATCTTGGCAGATAATGATTCGGCTCATCTCCATACCGCCAAGTCGCTTTGAGCACTTGACTTTCGGAACCTTGCCAAGTGCATCCACCATTGCTTCGGATGCTTCAGCTCGTTGAGACGTAGACAAAGTACATCCCGTGAAAGCGGCAGTAATCATTCCAGCGCTGCCGGTAGCCACACCGAGTTTGCGCACAAACTCACGACGGGTGAGGTTGCGGCGCGCATTCTGCGCGGCGAGGTCGATTCGTTCGTCCTGTTGCATTTTTGAGACTCCTTGTAGATAGATAAAGATAACGACAGAGTGCTTGAGACTTGCAGTCAAACCAGAAAACTATCCTGCTTCAGCAGAACATATTGATTCTCGTGCCCTTGTGACTGCCCGATCAAATTCCGAACTGTTCAGAATATCACCGAGTTTTTCTAAGAAATCAGCGGGACCCAGCGTTCGCGTAGAGTCTACGACTTCACCAGTCCTCAAATTTACTTTGGCGGGCCATGCTCCATCTACCCCCTGAGTAATAACAAATCGATGCGCCCAATGCATTGCCGGACCAATTGGACCGCTATCTCCCGATTGTTTCGCCCTCTCAATTATTGATACTGAAAGTCGCGCAACCCAACCGAGATCAACAACCTCTTCTACTTCAGTCTGCCGTGGGAATAGTTCCCAATACCATTCAACAGGAGCCGCGAAATACTCCATACTTTGAAGTTATAGCCCCGTCGGCATTGGAGTGGACGATTCCACTTTGACTATCTTCCAGCGGTAAACATTTACAAAACCAAACATGTGCGCCTCAGGTCTTCGCTCGAGCGAAAACCCCATCTGTCCACTGAATTTCTTCTCCGGCGTTCCCGTTTCGTTATCTGTTACGCTAACGTCGGAAGTCACGTGTGCTTTCGCTTCACCTTCCGTGTCGAATTTTATATTGGCAAATTCGACCTGCGGCTTTTTCATCGCACGAAACGCCTGATGAAGCATGTCCTTGATCTGCGAAAGGTCTCGCCCAGCTACAACCGCATCATCCGCCGCGAAACTAACAACTTGCTCCGTACTCTCCGCCTCAAACGCCGATTTAAGGTCATTAATCATTTTTGTAGCAACTTCCTCAGTCATGACTGGCTTAGATTGCTGTTTCAGCGGAATCATCACCATGATGAGATAGGCAACCAAAAAACCACCAACACCGAGTGCTATTTTGGACGATTTCTTAATGTTTGCACCTCAAATTACACGCACTACTTTCCGGAGCCGGGCATCGATGGAGCTCCTGGCCCCATTATCTCTTCGCGCTTCTTGTACTCTTCTATAGTTTTGGAATACTCCACGTCCTTCCCTTTTTCCTTTCGGGATATCCAATCTTTACGGAAGAACCCATCCATAGGCGTTTCCGTCGGCTCGTGGAAATCTCTATCTTCTTGGAAGGTATAGACAACGATTGAGTGATCTGGTAGCACAGGACAGTGGTATTCACACAAGCCACACCCAGTACACAATTTCTCGTCGACCGTAGGCACTCGCTTGGAACGTCCCTTGTTTCCCGGATCCGTAATTGGTCTGGTAGCATCTTTTGCAAGCCCGTCGTCAAATTTATCTCGGAAAACAACTGCGGAATATGGACATACTTCGGCGCAAACGACACAGTCGCGTCCACCGTTCCATGCAACACAAGTGGACTGGTTGACATTCGCCAAGCCCATCTTAATTTTATAGCGTTTATCCTGCCACGAAAATGGTCGTATTGCGTGCGTCGGGCAGACATCACCACAAGCCGTACATTTCTCTGCGCAAGCTCCAACACTGGGAACCAGAAGCGGAGTCCACACTCCCTCCAAACCCGTTTCCAAAAATGCTGGCTGAAGTGCGTTCGTCGGACAGACTTTCATACATTCTGCACACCTAGTACAAGCAGATAGAAACTCTTTTTCTGGCAAAGCTCCTGGAGGCCGCATTGCTTTATTGTTTCGCGGATAGCGTCTCATTTTGCCTTGATAATTGTCTGCCCCTGCTTTGGCAGTTGCTCCCCAGATCATTCCTGCTCCGACGGAAGCGATAACTCTTCGCCTACCAAGATCAATATCGGCTTGTCGCTCAGGTCTCGGAGCACTATCTTTGGGAGAAAGCCTTAGAGCTTCCTTAATGGATGCGGGTACGCGGGATTCAATCTGAATGACGTCTGTCGGGCAGATGGTCTCACAACGGAAACATTGGATACACTCCGCAATGTTGTGTTCAGGCTTCTCCGTTGCACGTTTGTCCAAATTCTCATAACAACCCATTCGGCTCTGGATTTCACATTTTTTGCAGTGAATACAGCCGTCCATCTTGATGTAGTGTCGAAGCCAAGATACACGACTAATTAAAGCGAGAGCACCACCATAAGGGCAGAGATTTCGGCACCAAAACCGCTCTTGAAATCCAGAAAGACCGATAACACCCATAAAAATCAGCAGGACTGGTACCGCGTTGAAATACGTTAGGTGCTGTAGTTGCCAAGAAGACATCTCCCATCCGAAAAGATGAGACATGGATTTATTAAATCCAACTTGATCTCCGAGCCCAATTGTGCCGTTCCAGATGTAGACTATCGGACCATAAAAACAAAAAGTGAAGGTTCTTGTAATGAGCGAGATAGGATCACCGAAAGTTAAAATATCCACTCCAAACACAATGGATCCGAGCCCGAGTAAGAGATAGATATACTTCCAGTTACGATATTTTCGTGTGTCAGAGCGCTTCTTGCTGTAGAAGAGACGGCCCTTGCGGAAAAGCAGCTTATCTCCAATGTCGATGCTGGTACCGAGCGGGCAAATCCATCCGCAGAAAATACGACCGCCCCAAAGCGTCAGAAGAAGGATGAAAAGACCGGGACCAATGGCGTATATGGCGATGTGGTGCGACGCTATCCCATTCTTAATGGTGTTCAAGAAGTCGAGCGTCATAAAGAGATTCTTCGGCACTCCGCCAGCATATTGTGACGAAACGGTGGTCATGAAGAAAAAGAGAACAAACAGGAGAAATGTTGCTATCTGGGTCGATCGACGAATGAAAACCGTACGATGCGAAGCGACGTTACCGGGCGCCTCCACCATCTTTTTCTTCTCTTCGGCGCTGAATGTGCGCTTTGCGCCCACCTCCACGCCATTTCCAACTCCCGGATTATTAACCGCCATTGATCACCCTCGTAGACTTGCAAAATGCAGGTTGAAATAAAGTTGTTTTATACACGACAACTTAGCGGCGACGGTGCCGATTTCATTGTCAGACGTCCGACTTACTAAAACAGTGAAGACTCTATGGCGTTAAAATCAGGCCGCTTTCGGTCCCGCAAGCTCTTTGATCTTAACTTTGTCCATATCCATTTCGCCACGACCTAACTGGTTTGCGAGGACAAGATGGCGCACCTGATCTGGCGTTACACCTTTCAATGTCAAAAATCGCGTACAGTAAGAGTCAACGGCAACAGGATCAATTCCAACTACGACCTTGTTTGGAACGGTGACTTCCCCTGGACCTTTAGGACCACGGGTCTGCAGAGCCCGAGTAGCATCAGCAACGATTAACGTTGGCCGTAGCGCCATGTTGAGCTCGGCAATACAGTCATGAAGACCATATCGGTGGTAATCCTTGCGATTCCAGATATTTCCCATAAGCTTCTTCATACTGATGGTGATGTTAGCGGCCTCATGGTCTTTAACAACCGGTATACAGATGAATGAGTCACATTCGATAATTTCTCTAGGCAGCTTTTGATAGATCTGATT
>CAISOI010000063.1 GCA_903886985.1 uncultured Chthonomonas sp. | reverse complement strand
TAACTGGTCAAGATAACAACGGGTATGGAACCAATAACGGTTCTGTTATGTCACCGGGTAATGATCCTTTTGTTCTAACTGTTGGTGCTACTCGCACAACCGATGGAACACGACCAAATGATACCGTTGCGACTTATTCCGGTAGAGGACCAAGTCGAATTGATTTGGTGTTGAAGCCTGACCTTGTTGCTCCTGGTAACCAAGTTATTTCCGTAGAAGCGAAGAACGGAACGATTGCTCAGACCTATTCGCTCTCTAATGCTGTTCCTGTGAGTTCTTATAAGAATCCGAATAGTAGTGACCTGTCAAAAGACTATTTCGTTCTTTCTGGGACTTCAATGGCTGCTCCTGTAGCAGCCGGTGCAGCCGCGTTATTGCTGGAGAAGTATCCGACGTTATCGCCTGACACAATCAAGGCGCGTTTGATGATCTCGGCGGACCGATGGTTGACTTCAACCGGAACGCAAGATGCATTCAGTTATGGAGCGGGCTATATCAATATTGATAGCGCCTTAGGTTCTACTGCGGTGCCTTCAACATATGCCCTTAGCCCACACTTCCAGATTCAGTCAGGGTCGGGAGTTGGAAGAGATACCGTTGGACTTGTAGTCACTGTTGCTGATCCTACCAACAATGCGATCTGGGGTGTTGGACAGACATATACGAGTGATAACGCAATCTGGGGTGTTTCTCTTATACCGGGAACTCCGGACAGCAACGCAATCTGGGGCGTAGCAACTACTCCGGGTGCAGCGGACAATGCGATCTGGGGTGTCAATGCCATCTGGGGTGTAAACGCAATCTGGGGAGTAGCCGCTCTTCCAGGCTCCAATGAGAATGCGATCTGGGGTGTCAATGCAATCTGGGGTGTTTCTACCTGGACAGATAATGCAATCTGGGGTGTAAGCGTAATGCCACTTGTGATTACCGGTACTGTTCTAAATGGAGACAATTAACCAGATGATAAACCTATCGATCGCAGTTAGCGAAAAGGTTCTGCCAGACCATATCATTTGGGGTAATTAGTCCAAATTTGGCGGATCGATAAATTCATGGAAGGGCCCTGAGAAATCAGGGTCCTTCTGTCGTTAAACCACATAGTATATGGAAGTGATTGAGACAGGGCTCCTATATTGAAGCAAGCCAAGGTACAGCAAATAGCTACACCTTGACGCGAGGGGCGTTTTGGTACCATACTGTACATTGCTGTCTTAAGTCTTTCTGTAACTTGTTTAAGTAAACTATAAAGCCTTTCGGAGCAGGTAGTATATGAAACCGGATGGAGACGTACCGGTCTATGTGATCAGCGTCGCAGCCAAGCTAACTGGGTTGCCAGCGTGGATGTTGCGACTGTTGGACCAGGAAGGTATCGTGATCCCGACGCGCACCGAAAAAAAACAGGCGCCTCTATTCAGACAACGACATTGCCAAGTTGGAACGGATCCGCCACCTCACTGAAGAGCGCGGCGTCAATATGGCAGGTGTTAAAGTTATTCTTGAAATGGACACCAATCCTGAGTGAGCTTGTCTTTATACGATAATTGCAGGCCATTTGAATATCATAATTGAGCAGTGACCTTGATGGATTTGATTATGAAGATCCACCGATAAGGTCAAAGGAGTTTATAAATGATTTATCCGTCCGCCGATAAGCTAGATGCACTGGATAGCAAATACGCATTGGTGATTGTCGCGGCCAAGCGAGCCCGCCAGGTTAAAGAGGGTGCACGTCGCTTCACGAAATCACAGTCAGGCAACTCGCTTACAGTCGCTCTTGAAGAGATTGCAGCTGGCGAAATTGTTCCGTTGTTGGTAGGAGAGCCGGAGAAACTTCCGACCTCAGTTCCTGCTACGCCAGTACTTGGCGGCCTCGTGTCTACTTCTGATAACGATGATGATCGTGTGGATACTGCGGCAAGCATTAGCGCGCTACTTGGCGGCGACGACGACGAGTATGAGTCTGATGGCGATCTTGATGAAGAATCGGAAGTCCTTGCAGTGGACGAAGCCATCGATGGTGACTCTGTCGAGGACGCTCCTTATGGCTTGGTCATTGGTGATGACGGCGAAATTGAAGACGATATTGATGAACCCTCGTTGGATGATGAGAACGTATTAATTGAAGAGATCGGGCCACAAGAAGACGACGAGTAACCTGAC
>CAISOI010000062.1 GCA_903886985.1 uncultured Chthonomonas sp. | reverse complement strand
GGTTTGGACTGCCATGCCCCGTAAAATACAGAAGCATCGGGCTTGGGTGAGCGGTAACTTCAGACTGCAATTTGTCAAATGCTTCGTTTACAGAATCTGGTTTCGCCGGACCATCAAGTTGTGGAATTGTTGTGGCGCGATACTTCAATTCACTAGGATAGGCAGCCTGCCGATTCTTCAGAAGCAGAGTGAGTAGACGCTCGCCTTCTGGTAAGTTCTTGGACTTACTTTCAAATAGCACATTCTCTTCTTTGGGATCACCGTTTGAAAAAAGGACTGTTTTCCAGATGTTTGGCGGAAGCACACGCAACATATACCGTACGTTACTTTCAATCGCCACTTGATTGCTCTGGGGATTTGGACCTCCACCCACAATGATGGTCTTTGGACTCTGCGCAAAAACCGTTCCGGCAAGGAAAGTCGAAGCGCATAGCAAAGACAGTGACAATAGATGGGTTCGTCTCATTGTGGTTTTCATAATTTGTGTAAGACCCCTTCAATCTTTATTGTGGCGGCGAACTCTAGCGTTCCCTAATGTGTGTTAGCTCGGCAGATTCAGTCTAATGTCTTTGGCACTTCCGTATATAGCTCCTCCGGGAGTATCCACACTGGAATACATCGTCACTATTTCAAATGGCACCTATCTAATACGCTAATCTGAAGATGCATTTCCAGATAGTTATGAATCATACTGCACATATGGCATATTAGAATTACCGCACAAACCCAAATGTTGAATTAATTATGACAGTCATCAGCACGAATAAAACCGTACGTAAGTTACTGCTTGGACTTACGGCAATCATATTGCCCGCAATCTCCATTGGATTCGCACAGGGTGGTTTTGATTATGAAGAAGCCCCCATCAAATATTCGGCATCCGTTCCCAACGATCCTATTTCACGATTGCAGCAAAAGATAGATCGCGGCACAGTGTCACTTACATGGGATAATCACACGGGATATCTCGTCTCCCTGTTACAACAACTCGGAATCAGTGGCAGTTCTCAAATGTTAGTCTTTTCAAAAACCAGCTTTCAACGAGAGTACATCTCCCCCGACCGCCCCCGCGCTCTATATTTCAACGACCAAAACTACATCGGTTTTGTTCAGGGCGCACCCGTCCTTGAGATCGCAACTGTTGATCCTCAATTAGGAGCCGTATTTTATGTCATCGAACAAGATAAAAATCGAAAGCCCAAATTCATAAGGCAAACACACGAATGCCTGCAATGTCACGATTCTAATATGGCGGGTGGCGTCCCGGGTCACGTAATGCGATCGGTATACACTCGGCGCGACGGCCAACCCGAATTCCGGAACGGCTCTTTCGTAACAAACGACCAAAGCCCATTCCGGGAACGATGGGGCGGCTGGTATGTAACTGGGACTCACGGATCCATGCGCCATCTCGGCAATATAATGGTTTCAGGAGCTGACACGCCTAACACTGTAGACGTTGATCGAGGCGCAAACGTAACCGATCTCCATAAGCTTATCGACACGCATCCCTATATAAACAAATATGCTGACATCGTCGCCCTGATGGTCTCGGAACATCAGATTAAATTGCTAAACTTGATTACCCGGGCAAACTTCCAAACTCGCATGGCGCTGGATTACGAAAAGAAGCTGAAACTTGAACTGGGATATAACGCCCAAACTCGCTTGGACAGCGTCAATGCTCGGATCCAAGGTGCCTCAGAATCGTTGGTTCAGGCGCTTCTAATGTGCAAAGAAGAAAGACTCACAGCCGATGTAAAAGGAACATCCGGATTCACGGAAACATTTGCTTCTCATGGTCCCCGAGACAGTAAAGGAAGATCGTTACGAGATTTTGATCTGAGATCTCGATTATTTATGTATCCTTGCAGCTATATGATCTATTCGGACGCTTTCGACGGACTGCCCGCCGAATCGCGCGAATACGTATTTTTACGGATCAATCAGATCTTGAACGGATCAGATAAGTCAGACACGTTCTCACATTTGTCGCCAGAGGATCGAAAAGCGATCTTCGAAATTCTAAAAGATACAAAGCCTTCTTTTGCTGCATGGCTCAAACTTCACGACAAAGCCTGACCGTTCTAAATGACCCACTGTCCGTCCTTGTGGATCAATTTGTTATCTGCATAGATTTCGCCGCCACTTCGCAAATCACATACAAGGTCCCAGTGAATCGAGGAAGTGTTAACGCCTCCCGTTTCGGGATAGGAACTTCCAACAGCCATATGGAATGTTCCACCGATCTTCTCGTCGAATAGTGTATTGCGCGTATATCTCTGAACTCCGTAATTGTTTCCAATGGCGATTTCGCCTAGTAATCTTGCACCATCGTCGTAATCCAATTCTGCAAGCAAGGCAACTTGGTTCGATGCAGCGGTGGCGGAAACTACGCGCCCCTTATCGAATTTGAGCCGAACATCTGATATTTCCTTGCCATTCCGTAGCGATGGAAAAGAGAATCTCACATGTCCGGAAGCACTATCCTCAATAGGTCCTGTGAAGACTTCACCGCTCGGGAAATTGCGTTTTCCATCGCTGTTCATCCATTTTCGACCAGCGACGTTGCACTTAAAGTCTGTATCTTCCGCAATAAACCGCAACTCGCCCACTTGATTAAGCTGATCTACCTTCTTCTGCTGATCTACTGAAAACTCTTTCCACGCCGCAATGGGATCATCACGATCCAAAAACATGGCTCTATAGACAAACTGCTCATATTCTGGAAGGTTCATCTCTGCTTCCTGCGCTAATGCATGTGTTGGAAAAAGCGTGCCACACCACCGCATCTCGTTTTGCATGGTTCTTTTGGATTGAATCGCACCTACCGATTGCATCACCTTAGCTCGTAGCGCCATTCGGTCGTTAGATATTGTCTTTCCGGCGCGGGTGTTGAAAGGCGCACTTATCACTAATCTAGCCGTAATAGATTGAGCGTCTTGGATGTCACCTTCCGAAATCCACTGTAGCTGCTCATCACTCGCCTCTTCGGCGAATATCTCCTCAGCGCGGTCAAAGGTGAGACGTGTAATGACATTGGCGCCTGCTCTTAGCGCTTCGCGATAAACTTCTTGAACCAGAGGCACTGCCAAAGTTGTGGTTCGAATGAGCAAGATATCGCCTGGCTGGAGGTTTAGGGAATATTGCACAACTGTTTGAGCAAATTTTTGATGAAACAAGTTAGCCATGGGATTTACTTTCCAAAAAAATAGAGTAACTTAGAGTAACAAAATGCTGTCGTGACCATACGCTGAATTAACAAACTCCGACAACATTCATCGAAATCTGTACCATAAAGAGTATCCATGAAAACAGTCACAAAACCATTTGCAGTCTACCACGAACACCCAGATTGGTTTAAACCATTGTTCGCGGAGTTAGAACGCAGATGTGTACCCTATCATCGATTTGATTGTTCCAAACACTTCTATGACCCCGCATGTCCCCCGTCACCCAGTGAG
>CAISOI010000061.1 GCA_903886985.1 uncultured Chthonomonas sp. | reverse complement strand
TCTGGGAGCATAGAATAGACAATACCTGGTCGAGGATTGATGTTGCCTATAATGATCCCATAGCTAGCTGTAACCTGCTTAAAGTCTGGAATGTGCTTGCGCCGCATAAAAGTCCTCTTGCCCGTCATCAACAAAATTGCATCCGATCCATTATCGATGATGTGCATGTTGAGATCAGCCGCACGTTTGCCTAATTCGCCAGTACCACCGGGCAAAGGTGAGACCTCGAAGTCCAGTTTCTTGCTGTGGATTGTTGAAACTTTGACTTTGATATTCATATTTCCGCCCGTGCCTAAGTCCATTTCAGTCTTGTAGGTTGCTTGATAGTTCTTAGCCTGCGCATAAAACTGATTGCATTTGCTTAGCAGTTGTTGCGGCGACAATTTGGTCTGGCTCAGGGCAGGTGCCGCTAAAGAGAATACTGAACCAAGTGTGCCCAATAAGGTTATGAGAGTGTAAGATATGATTCGATTCATTTGGTTTCCATATGTTAGTAATGCCTATTGTTGAAGCGAGATTATATCACATGCCCACCCAATGCCAGTATCGGCCGAGGAGTAGTATAGTTCTGCCACACGGTTGAAGGTATCTATTCGTTATACGTCGAATTGACAGATTATTCCCGTTATAAACGTCCAACCACGGAGTTTTCGATGATTTTTTGGGCTATGCCTCTCGCATTTTCGGTTATTAATTCAGGTTCAACGGTACCTTCTTCCCCTAAGGCAATAACATTGGTTCTCAGTGCGAATGCCGATTATCATAATTTGGTAGTTCATTCACATGTACCCAAACTGAAAGCCGGCAAGTTTAAACTTCAGTTGGCCAACCGTGCAGTCAATACACAGCAAGTCAATCGTGGCAACGGAGTTGATCTCACCTGGATTGTTGACGACATGAAAAAGGGAGATGTAGTTCGATACCGATTGCTACCAGTGGTGACAACTGCCAAAAGTTCGAACCGAGTAGTCGTCACCTCAAATTCCAAAAAAGACGTTGTGATTGAGGTTGACGGTAAACCCTTTGCAACCTACGACAATCACACTGGCCCCAACAAGCCCTATTTCTTTCCCATGTATACCTCGACCGGCAAACTTATCCTGCGACATTATGGAGTTGAAACTGTTCCCGGAGAGACCCATGATCATCCACACCATCGTGGACTCTGGTTTACTCATGGTGATGTGAACGGTCAAGATTTTTGGTCCGAAGATCCAAAAGCAGCCAAAACAGTTACCACAAACGTTATACCGAATAGTGGTACAGTTTCAGGCACTTTCATAGCCCATACCGACTGGATAGCCAACAATGGAAATAAGATCGCTACGGATGAACGAAAAGTTACTATTTATGCAGTTACGGATGGCCGGTTGTTAGATTTTGAAGTCGAAATTTCACCCGTGGGCGGACCATTAGTGTTCGGCGATACTAAAGAAGGAAGTTTCGGTATGCGCCTTCCGGATACTATGCGAAATGTGGGCGGCGACGGTCACATTAATTCCGATACGGGTGTTCAAGACGCGAAAACTTGGGGCAAGAAAGCAGCATGGGTCGATTATTTTGGCACCGTTGAAGGGGAAACAATAGGAGTTGCGATCTTTGACTCTACCGGTAATCTTCGTCACCCTACTACTTGGCACGTGCGAGACTACGGGCTATTTGCGGTGAATCCATTCGGTTTACACGATTTTGAAAACGACAAGGCTAATCCCAAAAAAGGAAACTTTACTGTAGAAGTAGGCAAATACTTAACCCTTAAGTATCGAGTGTTCATTCATAAAGGCTCTACAATGGAATCACATATTACAGAGACTTGGAATAGTTTCTCAATTCCCCCCGCTATAGTTATCGAGTAATACAAATACCCATCAAGAGCCTATTAGGAAACGTAAATGCACTCTGAAAGTGTTTCACAGGATAACGCGTCCGGTTTGAAGTGGTGGCAGGGAGTGCCCCGATACGCATGGCTTATCTTCACGATTGCCGCTCTCGGATGGCTTTTCGATGCAATGGACCAAAATCTCTTTAGCCTGCTTCGCACCCCTTCTATGACCGAAATCCTGAGTACTTCAGGGTTGACCGGAAAAGCCCTAGATGCCGCCGTCAAGCAAGTCGGCGGAAATATTACGGCGATTTTCTTGCTGGGTTGGGCGGTTGGAGGTCTTTTCTTCGGTGTAGTTGGTGACAAACTTGGACGATCCAAGACCATGATTGTCACCATTCTGATTTATGCCGCATTCACGGGGCTTACTGGCCTTGCACAAACTCCGGCGCAATATGCGCTTTGCCGATTTCTGACTGCTCTGGGTGTTGGCGGAGAATTTGCCGCAGGCGCCGCTTTGGTTGCTGAAGTATGGCCGGAGCGATCTCGACCAATGGCACTCGGTATGCTTCAAGCATTGAGTGCCGTTGGAAATATTCTGGCAGGTCTGATCACCTTCATCTTGGCAAGTATGAGCTGGAGATGGGGTTACTTCGTGGGAGCGGCCCCCGCACTCATAGTGGTGTGGATTCGTGCGTCGGTCAAAGAGCCCGAAAAGTGGAAAGCTGCTCGGGCCAAGGCAGAATCCGAGGGATCTGCTGCGATTGGTAGTATTCCGGCTCTCTTCATCGACCCTGCACTCAAAAGGAATACCATTGCCGGTGTCCTTATTGCAACAGCAGGTGTTGGTGGATTGTGGGGTGTTGGGTTCTTTCTGCCGGATTTAGTGGGAGCAGTTTTGAAGAACTCCGTAGGAGGTCTATCCGCCGCTGCAGCCAAGACTCAAATTCAGGCCTGGCGCAGTGAGGTCTTCATGGTTCAGCAAGTCGGTGCCTTTTTCGGCATGTTCTCATACGCTGCTCTAAGTGAAAAAACTGGCCGACGATCGGCATTGTTCTTGTTCTTTGGTCTCGCTTGGGCTTCCGTGTTGGCGACCTTTTGGGGCGTTACCTCGTTAACATCCGCCTTTGGATTTGCATTTGTTCTCGGGTTTTGTGCGTTGGCACCGTTTTCTGCGTTCGCAGTCTATTTTCCCGAGTTGTTTCCAACGCGCCTCAGAGCGACTGGTGTAGGATTCTGTTATAATTGCGCCCGAGTTATTGCTGCCATGGCGCCGTTCGCACTCGGTCAGCTTGCGGCGCTATACCATGTCGAAGCCGACCCCGTTTACGGCTACAGAGTAGCTGCAACTATCGTGGCATCCATCTACGTTGTGGGTTTTGTAGGTCTTGCGATCTCGCCAGAGACAAAGGGACTTCCATTACCTGAATAGTGTGATAGCTGCCATTTGGAGTAGAACTTATGCCATTAGATCATGATAGCAGGATCACCCGCCGAGGTTTATTCTCTGGTGTCACCGGTACAGTAATGTTGACAATGGCGGGGAAGGACAGCGCAACATCCCCTACTCGTCCGAGTCCCGAACGTAAAATGCACTTGGGTTTGGTTACTTACAATGTTGCCAAAGACTGGAGTTTGGATACATTACTTAAGAATGCCAAAGAGTCCGGGCTTGAAGGTATTGAATTTCGAACAACACATGCACACGGTGTAGAGCCCACTTTAAGCCAAGAGGCACGCAAGGTGATCAAAGAGAAATTAGCTGCGTCCGGTCTTAAGCAATTCAGCCTCGGCACTACCTGCGAATTCCAATCTAACGACATAAATGTAGTTAAACAAAATGTGCAAACTGCGAGTGAGTTCATCAAGCTTGCAAGTGACATAGGTGCACGCGCTGTGAAAGTGCGTCCGAATGGAGCCCCGCAAGGTATTCCACTTGAGAAAACGCTCGAACAGATAGGCACGTCCCTTCGAGAAATTGGGAAAGCTGGTAGCGATTCCGGCGTCGAGATCTGGATGGAGGTTCACGGTGGGCTCACACAGCTAGCCCCAAATTCGAAAAAGATAATGGACTATTGCCGTCACCCGAACGTAGGGGTTACATGGAATTCAAATAATACAGATGTTGTAAACGGCTCCGTCAAGGAGAATTTTGAACTTCTGAAGTCTCACATTCGTTGCTGCCATATTACAGAACTCTGGAGTGGGTATCCCTACCGAGAACTCTTCGCCCTTCTAAATGGGATTGGGTATGATCGGTTCACTCTGTGCGAAGTCGGCTCCTCTATAAGGGCCGAAGACGGTATACCGTTTCTCAAATGTTATAGTGGCTTGTGGCAGGAGTTATCAAAATAATTTCCTACCTACAAGTAGACAGCCAAATCTAAACAGAAATTGAATTCATATGAAACTGATTATTGGTTTGGGAAATCCCGGTCCCGAATATGTTGGTACCCGTCACAATGTGGGGTTCGCGGTTATTGAGCTGCTTGCAGAACGTAACAACATTACATTAAAGAAAAGGGATTTCAAGTCAGTTATCGGTGAAGGTTTTATTAACGGTGAGAAAGTCTTCCTTACTAAACCTATGACATATATGAACCTCTCAGGAGAAGCGGTTGGAGCCATATGCCGACATTTCAAGATCGAGCCTAAGGATGTTTGGGTAATCGTAGATGATATTGCTTTGCCTACTGGGAAGCTGCGCATGCGGTTGAAAGGATCTGCCGGAGGTCACAATGGGTTGAC
>CAISOI010000060.1 GCA_903886985.1 uncultured Chthonomonas sp. | reverse complement strand
GCATCACCTATAGGTAATGCCGCCCCGCACGTTTACTAGATGCAACTGTTGGTCAAGAGGATCAGGGCACCCAAACCAATTTCGCAGCTGCCGCCTTGTCAACCAATTTTGCATGTCCATCAACATAGCAGACAGCAGCTTTCCCATCGTGGCGAAACGTCAATTTGTTGCCTGTACCTTCGTAGACTGCTACAGTTTCTGCTGGCGATTTCACGTTTGCCAATTTTATGCCCTGTAGATTGGAGTTGAAACTATAGGAAGTTCCCTTTTCCTTTAATTCTGGGCAATTGAAAACAGCTTCGTTCTTGATGTAAGGCATTACCTTCGCCTTAAACTCACTCGCCTTCAGTTTGTAGACCTCGTTATAGTCCTGCACGAACATTAAAAGCCCAAGTCCTATCTGCTTGATATTGGACAAACAGGCGGTTGCCGTGGCAGCATTTCTAGCAAATGCCAACTTTTCGGGATGCCCGATGAAATAAGTGATTGCAGTCAAATAACGGACATCTTTGTTATTGCTCATATCAATTTCTTTCGGGGGTTCGACCATCCAGTTCTCACCATTTCTGACCAACGAAAGTGTCTCTTTTGACAGCTCCGTCTTGCCAGCATTTACAAATTCCGCTTCCACCTTCACCGTTGCGGTATTGCCCGTCTCAACCGATGAAATCGAGATTATCTTTGCCTTTAGTGGCGACGTCTTTGCCATCGACATCCACGCATCTAATGACGCGTGTGTGCGCCCGCCCACAACCATCGGGACAATTTGCTTCAGATCCGAACTGTTGATCGCAGTAACAATCGATGTCACGGTCGTCTTCGGGTCACCTTGTTGAACTCTCTTTGCTGCTGCCAGAGGAGACTTGGAATTTGCACCTGCCCCGGCATCAAATACGATGAGACCGGCAATCATTGTGAGGGCCGCGCAAACACCGATGACCAATTTCGTCTTCACATTGAGGTGAATATTCTGTACTCTGTCCGGGCTCATGATAATTTGTACTCGCTTTCCTAGTGATGAATGAAACCCAACGGCTCCATTTCCCATTGATTGAATGCGCGATTGTGGGCGCAACCGCTCCGCAAGACGAACAAGACAGCCAGCATACACGCTGGGGACAATGTTCTGCTCCAATACCGCCAGATCACAAACTTCTTCCGCGGATTGCTCAAGTCGTTTCAGAACGATGGGAAGCAGGAACTGCGGCCAACATACTGCTCCCGCCACTTTCCCAAATAGGTTCCACCAACAATCTTTGCGAACAAGGTGGGTCAATTCATGCACCAAAATGGATCGAAACTCCGGTGTGTTAAACGCAGACTGGTAGTCATGGGGCAGCACTATCGCCGGCTGAAAATACCCCATCAATATCGGGCTGGATGTCTCCCGACAAGAAAGCAACTGTGGCTTCTTGAGCCCCAGGTCGCTCGAAACCATCTCCAAATCTTCTGTCGCATCTTCCGTCAGGTTCTTGCACTGGTCCCGAAATATCTTGACGCGATAGATCCTGTATGCCAGCCACATCAAACTCAAAATCGCTCCAGACAACCAAATCCCGAAAACAATCGCATATCCATTCACATAGTTGCTGACGGGCGCCGAAACCGTATTGGGAGCACTCACAACAGCTTTCGTAGTCTTCTGCGCTTCAATCTTGGGAGCATTGGATTTTGCGATCAATCCCTGAATGCTGCTGGCACTCGACTCCACCATCCGCCGAGTCGGAACATGCACAAGTCCCGTTTGCAACCCACCAAAACGAAAGAGAATAAACCCAGAGCAGACCATTGTAAGGAGTCCAATGCGACACACAAGTGCCTGCGCCGCCGGACCACGCTTGCTTAATATCCGAGTCATGATTAAGGCTGCGACCAATATCACGGAGGATTGAATATAAAATATCGCCGCGCGATCTACGAAAGTGGGTATGTCGAAAGCAAAAGGGTTGACCGCCATAAAATCTGACATCTCATTTCTCCTTCTCGATCAACTTCTTTATGCGGTTCAGTTCGTCTTCCGATATCTCTTCATGCTTAAGCAGGTGGGAGACCATGCCATATACCGATCCCTGAAATACTCGGGTGAGCAGATCACGAGTGGCAGTCTCAGTAACTTCGTCTTTCTGGTAGAGCGGTTTGAAGATGAAAGTTCTCTCTTCCAATTCATGCGTGACAGCGCCCTTTGCTTCCAATTTCCGGAGCAGTGTCTGCACCGTGCTGTGGGAGAGGCCCTCTGTCGGTGCAAGCGCTTCGGAGATGTCCCGCGCAGTTGCGCTTCCATTGCGCCAAAGCACCTTCATGATTTCGAGCTGAACTTTGCCGAGCTTGAGCGGTTTCTGTTCCATCAATACCTCTTTTGGACATACGTTACTTGTCGTTTACCATAGTAAACGACAAGCACATAATATCAAACTAAATTGGCATTGTCAATAGCCAACATGGGGAATTTGAAATTGGCTGTTAACCTCTGGCATTGTTGATTATGAGCTACTAATTTCGAACATGAATTTATCGAAGGTTGAGTTCAGAGCAAATAGGAACCAGTTCGCACCAGTTTTCCCTACTGCACCGAATTACGCTCAGCCAGGACATATGCCTAATCGGAGGAGGACAGGTTCCGCAGCTATGTTGGTCTGGCTTACTTTCCTTGGTGTTTTTGACTTT
>CAISOI010000059.1 GCA_903886985.1 uncultured Chthonomonas sp. | reverse complement strand
CATCATTTTTACCGATGATCAAGGCTATGGAGATGTTGGTGTATTTGGTGCAAAAGGGTTCAAAACCCCAAACCTCGACCGGATGGCACGCGAAGGGCGTAAGTTTACCAACTTTCATGTCCCGCAACCTGTATGTTCCGCATCCCGGGCAGGTATCTTAACCGGAAATTATCCCAATCGAATCGGAATACATGGAGCTTTGGGGCCAAATGCGAAACATGGCATTTCAGACCAGGAAGTCACAATCGCACAGATGCTAAAGACCCAAGGATATGCCACCGGAATGGCAGGGAAATGGCACCTGGGACATCTACCTCCATTTCTCCCAACACGACATGGATTTGACGAGTTCTACGGCTTGCCATACTCCAACGACATGTGGCCCAACCATCCGGAGGCTCCCAAAGGCTATCCCGAATTGCCGATGTACGAGGGGGAGATGATCGTTAAGTTGGGGCTGACTCATGAGGATCAGGAGCAGTTCACGACACAATACACTCAGCGAGCAGTCAACTTTATCAAAAGGCATAAAGAAGAGCCATTCTTTTTTTATCTTGCCCACAACATGCCCCATGTCCCCCTGCATGTAAGCAGTAAGTTCAAAGGCAAATCCGAACAAGGGCTCTTTGGCGACGTAATTATGGAAATCGACTGGAGCGTGGGCGAAGTCCTCAAGACACTCAAAGAGTGCGGGATTGACAAAGATACCCTTGTGATATTCACCTCGGACAATGGTCCGTGGCTAAGTTATGGCAATCATGCTGGTTCCGCGGGACCGCTGCGAGAAGGGAAGGGGACCAATTGGGAAGGAGGCACTCGCGAACCATGCATTATGCGGTGGCCCGGTCAAATCCCTGTTGGGACAACCTGCTCTCAGATGTTGATGACCATAGACCTATTTCCTACAATTGCCAAACTTGTGGGAGCCGAACTCCCCAAACACAAGATCGACGGACTGGATGTTTGGCAAGTGATTTCCGGAAAGGAAAACGTGCCAAATCCTCACGAGGGTTATAGCTTCTACTACGAAGTGAATGAGCTTCAGGCAGTCACCACCGGCGACGGTAAATGGAAGCTGCAACTCCCCCACACATATCGCACTCTTGCTGGACGCCCCGGCGGGAAAGATGGAACACCGGCAAAGTACGAACAGAGAATGCTGCTGAAGCCTGAACTTTACGATCTTGTAAACGACATTGGTGAGACCAAAGATGTTGCTGACAAGAATCCTGATGTCGTGGAGTTTTTATTGAAATTCGCTGAGCGGTCTCGCGCCGATATGGGCGATGCACTCACCAAGCGAAAAGGCTCGGGAACCCGAGAACCGGGTCGGGCTCCCTAACATTTACAATTTAAGGCAGATTGTATAGCCGTCTCCAATTGGAATCAGACTGCTTAGCACGCGAGTATCCGTAGCCATCTTTGCGTTCAGCGCGCGTAAGGCGACTGTATCGTCATCAACCACGCTATCGTCAGCAACTTTGCCGTACCAAAGAGTATTGTCAACGGAAATAATTCCACCGTTTCGAACCAGCTTTAGCGCTCTTTCATAGTAGTGATCATAGTTCGATTTATCCGCGTCAATAAATGCGAAGTCAAACGTTTCGGATTTGCCCTCTGCAATAAGTGCATCGAGTGTCTCCACTGCAGGCGCAATTCGAAGGTCAATTCTGCTCTCCACGCCTGCCTCGCGCCAAAATGGACGACCAATGGACGTCCATTCCTCGCTGACATCACAACAGACCATGCTTCCTTCCGCAGGTAGTGCGAGCGCAGTGATAAGGGCGCTGTATCCCGTGAAAGTTCCGACTTCCAGCAATCTCTTTGCACCCGTCAACTTAATTAATAATCCCATCAAGTTGCCTTGCTCAATAGATATCTGCATACCGCCGTTTGAGAGCTTTGCCGTTTCTTCCCGCAATTTGAGCGCGACAGGATGCGGTGGCTGAGTTACGGTTAGCAGATAAGCATGTATCTCGTCAGTGACTGCAAGAGTAGTTCTTGACATTGTTCTTTTCCTGTAATTTTCCTAATTATTTAGAGTGCTTGAGACAATAGTTGATATGCCAAAACAAAGACACCGACTGCCGGAGCAATCGGTGCCTTTCAAGTTAGATGACGAATTATCGTCCTTTAGCTTGACCATATCCTCGAACATAGCCAATACACTGAGCAACCATGGGCATAGACTTGTCCATTTCGTGCTCATATTCCACGCTGATGTTGCCTTTGAAGCCCTGTTTCGTGAGTTCTTCCAGAATTGCCGGGACATCGCTCACTCCCTGACCAAATGGAACATCATGTGCTCCCGGGCTTACTTCATTGAGGTCCTTCAGGTGGCTGCTAATGATGTGACCTTTGAGAATTCGAATGCAGTCTACTGGCTTCAGCCCGCTGCGTACCCAGTGTCCCGTATCTGCGCAGGAACCGATGCGTGCATCACGCCCCTTGACAACGGAAAGAACATAGTTGGGGTCCCACATTTTATAGTTCGGGTTGTTCGCCTGCTTTGGATGGTCATGAAATCCGACCATAATGTCAAACTCTTTGACCAACGGCTCAAAAGTATTGATCGATTCGACGCTCTCAGTAGTCACAGCGCGCAAACCCATTGTCTTGGCAAATTCAAATATTTTTCTGGCACCTGCGGCGTCATTCGGAATACCAACAACTCCGTAATTGACTGCCTTAAGATGAAACTCGGCAAGTTTTGCTTTTACTTTGTCAAGTGTTTCCGCGCTCGCATTGTGGTCAAAGGAGACCGTTGGTTCTGCTGGCGACAGCTTCTGTCCGGGGAAGAACTCAATGACTTTTCCGCCAGCCTGCGCCGTCTTCTCAATGGCCTCGAAGACCGTGAACTTGTTCCAGGTCCATGCTTGGCAACCTACAAAGTAGCCGTTTTGCATATATTCCTGCGGAATTGGATTGTCGGCTTTCGAATAGGCAGTTGCACCAATGGTAGTTAGGGCAATTGCGGTAACCGCGATGTTACGAAATTTCAAGATAGGTCTCCTATGTGAGTTTGTAGTGCGTCGGTCCAGGATAAGTAATTGGTTCTGGCGCAAAATATGGCGGTGGTTCCGGAAGCAGAATATAGGGGAATAATTCGGTCAAATCCGGCGATGGAAATGGCTCATTGCTGTCATTGGTTAAGGTGGCTATTTTCGATGCAGTTGATCTCGATGCTTTTGTCATTAGTACGTTTACGTCGACCTCTCTCACACTATTTGCCAGGCTGGCGTGGCGTTTCTTCAAAAGCTTAATTCTTGGGATCAGCGGTCGCTTTGGCTGATCAAAAACTTTGCGATAATGAGCCAATTTTGCGATCCCCAAAAGGTCCGCTCCAGAGGCTTTCTCGTCCGCTAGATCACCAAAAACAGTTAGTCCATCTTCAAGTATGGCATGGTTGAACATGGATAAGTCCATCCATCTGCCGACTGCCTGTGGAGAATGCGTATTGGTACCACCCTTACCGTCCACGTTATCCGCAAATTCGTGGGCCGAGCGTCGAATATAATGGGTCCATGTAAGCGCAAACGCATCCATATCCTGATTGCTGAATACTATCTTTTGCGCCCGACACCTCACCGCGAAATTGATATTTATCGCCGCGTGAGAGATATCCTCACTGCCGCGACCATTGCCATCTAATCGTGGCCAATAGGACCAGTCGAACGATCCATCAGGTCGCTTACGCAGTCTCTTCTGCATGAATCGTGCCAGCTGTGAAGCCTTGTCTCGATAAAAGTGGTCTCGCGTGGTGTGATAGAGAGAAACCAATACCGATCCCATCGCATTTTGCTGGTTCACCGGTAAGGGACCAATTTCGGGATCGACGTAATACCCCTCGTCTTTGCCCGGACCGTTTCTCCAGTCTGGCTCATGCGAACTCACAGACTCCTTAATTTTTTGCAAATAGAGGTCTGCCTTCGCCGCATATTTCTTCAGTCGACCTTCAGCCCTAACAATCTGCACAAAATCCGCCGGTCCCTGACAGATCATCCCCGTATGCACCAACCAAGTGTGCCACTTACCTTTGCTGTATTCAGTCGATCCCCAACCGGCAATGGGAGCCTTGCGATAATAGTCGTTTATGTGTCTTGCATCATCTCGGTTCGCCAGTACTCGGTCAAACTGCTCCACTAATTTGTCGAGATAAAGGGTATCCCCCGTCGCGCGATACATATCAATATATGCTGACAATACATACGACTCACCCCATGCATATCCGCTGGTATTCCCAAGTACGTTGGTGTATCCCATTCCGTTATTCAGGTGATTATCAATCTTATCAAATCGAACAGTCAGGGAGTCAGTCTGTGCAAGAGATCCACTGGTCATAGAAATCGCGCAAAACAAGAATGCAATCAAGTTTGCAATTTGTAATTTGCAGGATCTGATCATATGGTTGGTTTGGCTCAGAATGCACCCTTGTTCAGAGGGTTTGCATAGATGCCCGGAACACTGTCAGGAATAATCGTGGCACCCACGACCCGTTCGTAAAACTCGGTGGGACCGGCAGCACCAATTACGCCATAGGCATATCCCATCTCTTTCAGTCCGTGAAGCGATGCGAGAAGAAGCGCACCGCCAATTCCCTTCCCGCGTTGGCTCTCGGCGACTCCCGTGGGTCCGAAAAATCCTCTGCAGACACACTCATAACCGGCAAATCCAACCACCTCACCATTTAGAAT
>CAISOI010000058.1 GCA_903886985.1 uncultured Chthonomonas sp. | reverse complement strand
GCTTGGGTACAAGGGATTTTGGCGAGAGTGTTGTTTGAAGAAGGGGATCTAGTGGTATCACATTCGCTGACCATAATCTCGCTTAAGACAAATGTAGAATTGGATGCTCGCCATGCCATTGCGAGATCCCTTGAATGGCAGGCGCCCGTAATTGCCGCATTAGGAGACCCACTCAAAGCTACACGTATATTTGGAAGAGTCGAACGTCTTTTTGAAGAAGCAGGAATAGTCAATGAACGTCGTCATCGCAAGGAATATGACGATGATGTAGCTCGAGTCCGCGCGATTCTTGGCAATGATGCAGCATTCGACCGTGCCTGGCAGGAAGGGCGTGATATGTCGTTGGAACAGGCGATAGAGATGGCTTTGGATCCGCCTCGAACTATCGAAACGTAGCTCCAAAATTTCATAATTATTGTTGGGGAGAGTTTTGGGAGAGTCGCCTATTAGACTGGTTCTGTTACTCTAATATGTGGCGAACAAGCCACGTTGGTCTGCAACGATTACGTATCGTCGCCGTTCTGATCTAGGGATTATGAGGGTCCCATCAGGAGAGAGAACCAAATAGTCGAATAATCAAATAGTAGGTAATCCGACTATCCGTGCAATAGTCGGCTCATCTACTCCCAATTTGAACTTAATGCATCACTCTCATAGCTTCATTACTCAAAGGAGATCCTATCTCATGAAGAACTGTTTTAGATCGTTCAGCATTTCAGTATTGGCGCTCGCAGCAATCGCCGTCGGTGCAAACGCTCAGACAACTTCCCGTGTCTCTGTATCCACGGGCGGCATTCAAGGCAACGGCGCCAGCCCTGATCCTCACGGTGCTCGACTTAGTGGCAATGGTCTATTCGTTGCATTCAAGTCCACCGCAAGTAATTTGGTGGCAGGAGACACCAATGGCTACGGAGATGTCTTTGTTCGCAATTTGGCTTTAGGAACAACCACGCGGGTTTCCATTGCAACAGACGGCTCACAGGCGGTTGGTGGCGACAGTAACAATCCAAGTATCAGTGCCGATGGCCGCTATGTCTGCTTCACTTCATTTGCAACAAATTTGGTATCCGGAGGCACAACGGGCTCGCATATATATGTGAGGGACACGCTCAATAACACGACCAATATTGTCTCTGTTAATCCGGCGGGATTGCCTGCCAATGGAATTAGTGATTCCTCCGCGATCAGCGGCGACGGTCAGATCATTGCTTTTCGATCATCCGCAACTGACTTAGTGCTTACCGCAACTTCCGGATCGCAAGTTTTCGCGAGAAATATGACTTCTGGTACTACAGTGTTGGTCTCAACTCCGGACGGCGTAACCTCCAGCAACGGAAGCAGTGGTCAGTTGCAACAAGGTGTAAGTGCAGACGGACGTTATGTCGGGTTTTCATCCAATGCGTCGAACTTGGTAGCAGGTGACACCAACGGGACTTATGATGTCTTCCTGCGGGATCTGCAGACATCCACCACTGAGCGGGTTTCGGTAGGGGCGGGCGGAGTGCAGGGCAACGGGGACAGCTACTCGTCCGTAATGAGCAGCGATGGCAGGTATGTTGCCTTTTCTTCGACAGCTTCCAATCTTGTCACGGGAGATACGAACGGTCACACCGACGTTTTTCTACGAGACAGACAACTGGGAACAACTACACGTATCTCCGTCGATTCCAGCGGCAAGCAGGGCAATTTGTCCAGCGGTACAGGAAACGGCTGGGGCGTCAGCATCAGCGGCGACGGTCGGTATGTTGCATTCCAATCACTCTCGGACAACCTGATCGGCGCCAACAAAGACAAGAATGGTGTGGAAGATGTGTTTCTGAAAGACCGCACTACAGGCAAGACCACCATGATATCGGTGACATCGGCAGGAAGTCCAGCAAACGGAGCCAGCGGTGGAGCATTTCTCAGTGCAGATGGACGTTATGTGTCGTTCTTCTCACTTGCAGCGAATCTGGTGGCTGGCGATACCAACGGATACCAGGACGTCTTCGTTCGAGGGCCTCTGTTTCCATAGGGTGATCCATATCTACTCTTGAAGATATATAGAGAACTTCAGAAGCAGTAAACACGGAGTTGGTCAACAGGTTGACCTGTTGACCAACGCCGTTTTTGATTTGGGTGACTATTGGAAAGTTGGTAATATCCAACTTGGCTTAGTTAATTTTGGCTGTATCGTCCGAGCTATTCCGCCCGATAAAGTAGAGAGGCTGAGGTGTTCCGTTAGTAGATGCACCAAGTCCCCTCAGTTCCGCTTCCTGCTGGGACATCTTGCTATCGAATACTTGCTTCTGCAAATCCTGCGCATGTTCTTCCGTAAGTAATGAAATATTTTGGGTCGGAACATTCTGATCACTTCTCCTGATACTCCCTTACGACGTAGAACTCTCCGCGTTTCGTCCTTGCGTTTTAGCCATCTTCTAAAGCTTACACTGAGTTAGTATCAGTAATGTCATAGACGGTTTACTAATAATTTTCCGTGATGAATGGATTGTTAAATCTCCATGTGCATAGTCGAATAGAGAGGTATCCGGTCAAACTTTGTAAAACGTATTGAGATAACCCTATCTTCGATTTCTGCCGTTGGGAGCTAGCCAGATGAGATGCAAATTTCGTACCGTATCATGGAACCATATTGCGGGCTGCTTGTTACTTAGTATATCAATTTCGGCAATTGCCCAGAAACCTGAAATCGAGATGGCAAATGGTATTCGATATCGTCAGGAGCGCATTGGCGGACCAGTGGGACCTCTTGTAATCAATGTTCTGTCCATTAAGATGACCGAACCCGGAATTCATGTGGAGACAGGGATTGCCCAAGATATTATCATCGCTGATGATGTAACTAAAGGGAGAGAAGCGGTTGCTCCCTTAGCGAAAAGACATCATGCAATTGCTGCGGTGAATGCTGACTTCTTTCCATTTACGGGCGATCCACTTAATATAGCTATCCGAAATGGAGAGTTTTTGAGTGAACCCATGTCGCATAGAGTCGCGATGGGAATAACGTCGTCTGGGAAAATTCTCTTTGACACACTCACCTATTC
>CAISOI010000057.1 GCA_903886985.1 uncultured Chthonomonas sp. | reverse complement strand
ACTGCATGCACATGTTGTCTACCAAGACTTCTTGATATTCTATATCTGGGTAATCCTTCGACACTTCTTCGCACACGTTGAAGAACAATCCGTCTGTGAATTTCATGATGTTTGCTTTTGCGACAGCACTGACTTTCTTCCGGCCAGCGGAGCGTGCATATTCAAATGCAAACTTGGCGATTTGACGCGAACCAAAACTGGAGATAGGCTTGATTGAGATAGCAGCATCTTCGCGAATCTTACCGCCAGCCATTCCGATGATTTGCTGGGCTTCTGGTGTGCCTGCTTCATATTCTACGCCTGCGTAGAGGTCTTCCGTGTTTTCACGTACGATAACGAGGTCAACATCCTTATACTTGCTTCGAATACCTGGGTAATACTTACAGGGGCGAAGGCAAGCGTATAGATTCAGTTCTTTTCTCAGTGCCACGTTTACAGAGCGGAAACCCTTACCGATTGGTGTGGTAATCGGACCTTTAAGAGCAACTTTGTTTCTCCGGACGCTTTCGAGAACGGAATCTGGCAATGGAGTACCGGTTGTTTCCATAATGTCGACGCCGGCTTCTTGCACATCCCAGTTGAAATCTACTCCGGTTGCTTCTAACACGCGCCGTGCAGCCGCTACTAATTCAGGACCAACTCCATCACCCCGGATGAGGGTTACATTATGTGCCAACAACGTCTCCTGTGAAGATAATATGTGTAGTTGTACGAAAGATTTTTGGTTGTGACTTACGGAGGAATTATACCTTTATCGCATCACTTAGACATGAGCGTAGGCAAGAGGGAGCATTTCTCAGAGGTGCCGAAGTAATCTGCTGGACACGAGAACGAAAAAATCTGTTCAGCGGAATGTGTTCAGCGCAGTGAGGCTATGTCATGGATCTTTCCCGATTGATGATCATCTAAAATGTCAGATACCCTGCTGATGAAACTGACTACCCTATCTCCATGGGGAACCATGATCACACGGAACCACACCAGTCCAGATTCTCGCGAGATACTATAGTAGTACCGATGAGAGATACCTGTCTGAACGCAAAGATTGTGACATTTGACAGCTTTGTCGGAGATAGCAATCGGAAGAACGTCTGATGGGCGTCGCCCAATGAATTTCTCTGGTGAAACCAAAAGTTTGCTGTTGCTCCCAGCCCAATAATCCAAATACTTCATGTCGCCAGATTGAACGAGAATTACATCCGGATTACAATCAGCAAGCAATTCTAGCCGGGAGAGATGCGTGCGAAGTGCCTGATCCGATCTTGCTCTTTCACTCGCGATGGCCCTGAGGCTCTCAATCTCTTGTTTGAGCCTTTCGACCTCCAACTCAAGCTTCTGGACAGGATTCAATTTTGGCAAGTCATGCTGAAAAATCATTGAGGTAAAGATATTCTTTCAAAGTACGGATGGGTTACTTGAGGATAAGTAACCCATTCGCAATTCGGTCCATGGATGCAGTTTAGTTCTTGTGCTTAATCGCTTTGGTGTTTGTGCCTGTGCCATCTGGGCCGGAATCAGTTGCAGGCTCCACAACTCCAACTGCAATTCCGCCGAACATAAAGAATGGCAACTTTTCAGTGGTTCCATCAGCGTATGTAATTGTTCCAGCACCAGTATTGTCCCACTTAATAATTGCCGGCAATCCCGGCTCTGGACCACTAAATTTGCCCGAACCTGACCCATCCGCATTAAACACAAAATCGGTCGCGTGCCCGTCCGAAGAATCTGAGTGCGTTGTCCCGCTGCCATCTGATTTGAAAGTCCCACGATCATTGAATTTGAGTTTGTCGAAGGAGGAAGTAGAGGACCAAGAATATGTCCCATCGGCAAGATTGGAAGATTGCCCGGAGTAACTGCTACCGTCATTCCATACACTGTTATAGGTAGTTGACCCCGAGAAATCAGCATTGTAGATTGAATTGTATTCGCCATGGCTGCCCTGAGCTGTTCCGGCGGTAAACGAATATTTGGATGAGTAGACCTGCGGGAAGACGGTGTAATCAGTTGCATACGTGCTGACGGCTGATCCTGCCGGCATTGTTTTAGCTTCGTCTATATAAAATAGATAGGTGGTCTGGCCAGGGGTATCCGCAAAATCAACCCACAACTGCAACCAATCGTCATAGTAAAAAGTTTCTTCTCTGGAAATTCTGGTCGCTCTGGTGTTTCGAGCCATGCGAGAAATTGCAGTAGATCGAGATGCGTGGGGCACATTAGCCACATTTCGGAAGAATCCGCCGATCATCGGAAGTCCAGAATTACCGGCAGATGAAGAACTACTGCCACCGCTACCGCCTGAGGAGCCCGGACCGCCGGCACCTGATCCAACTCCTCCCGGCGCATTATTTGCCATGTTTGAGTTCATTGCTATGTTAGAGGATTGGAATCCGCCTTGTGAAAATGATTTCGAAGTGAAGTTTTGAAAAGTGAGCAGTGCAGATCGGGTCGCGCTGGAGGGAGAACCACCTGGACCACCACCGAGCGCGCCCGAACCGCAGCCAACAGTAGAAATGATCGTTATTAGCGCGACACCCCCCACTAACGAAAGAAAGGCATTTTTGGTAGGATTGAAACCGTTGTAAGTAGTCATTCATTAGCTCCAAGCAAGGATATTGTCATATCCGATAATTCACAAAGTGGCGTAACGTTCGATAGTTTGTCGCATGAAACTGGTTGATAAGTGTCATCAACCGAATCTGCAAATATTTAGCAAACGTGCTAATTGCCAGTATATTGGGATATTACCAATTCTACGTCTTGAATGTCAAACGACCGGCTGTATTCCATAATCATCGATTCCAATTGGATCCGATTTTGTCCCATAAAGTATCGACCTCAAACTACAATGTCGGCGTTCCTGTATAATGATTCCTCAAGACCGTTTTATAAGGCGTTTCGAATTTGACGATCTCAAGGCAATCTAAATGTTAAGCAACGGTCCGACTTCCACAAGGGGCGATCTTTCGCCGTTCGAGACGGATACAGATTCGGTTTTGCCTGCCTACATTGTCGATGTAGTTGTTGATGTCGATGCCCCCGGGCTGGAACCGTACTACAGCTATCTCATGCAAGGCAGTCAGATGGATTTTCTACCGATTGGTACTTCCGTCCAGGTCTCGTTTGGACGCAGGGATGTAGTCGCTTACGTGATTGGTGCGTGCCATGTGGACGCCGAGGTTACCAAGACCAGTCACTACAAGTGGGTCAAGGCTGTTTTTTCTACCCTGCCTTCTTTCAATGAAGAACAGTTGTTACTTGCCAAGTGGATTTCCGAGACCTACCTCTGTCGATTAATCGAAGCAATACGATGTATCGCACCCTCCGTTTTGGCTTCCCAGTTGTCGATAACCGTTCAACTCGCGCCTAATCTTGAGGATCATCAAACACTATCGCTATCCGTGCCTCAAGCGCACATTATTTACACCCTTAGTAATATGGGTGGTTCGACCAAATTAGAACAGTTGAGAACGGCATGCGCGTTACCGGCGTTCAACACTGTCTATCCGGCGCTGCTTCGAAAGAAGCTTGTTGTGGAGACGCGTACTCTGGACCGTCCAAAGGTAATCGGCAAGAGTATTCGTGCGGCATTACCTGTGGACACTTATACTTGGACTGATAAGTTGAGTCCTGCGGGAAACCGTATTATGGAGTGCCTGAAAGACATCCACTCACGAACTCAGTCTCCGGTCGCAGTGGATCAACTCTTGGAGATTTCTCAAAGTAGAATATCGTCCCTTAAAACATTGGAAAAGTATGGAGCAATTCGTATTGTTTCTGTTGAATTTCTGAGGAGACCTTCACAAACCACAGAGGCCAGTACTACGGCACCTCAATTGACCGTAGGGCAGCGCGCCGCCACGCAATGGGTTGGCCAAGCAATGAAATCTTCGTCAGAACGCGTAGGAGCAAGTTCGGATGTTGGTGTCGACTCAAAGACAGCCTTACTTTTTGGAGTCACCGCCAGTGGTAAGACAGAAGTTTATTTAGACGCCATCCATCGAACTTTGGATTCCGGTCGAGGATCGCTAATGCTGCTCCCAGAAATTGCTTTAACGGCTCAGGTAGTCGATATCTTTGTGCGACGATTTGGTGACAAAGTTGCCATTCTTCACAGCCGACTATCTGATGGCGAAAGACATGATGAGTGGCTCCGGCTGAAGCGGGGTGAAGCGAAGATTGCCGTAGGCGCCAGGTCGGCGGCTTTTGCACCTATAGAAAACCTGGGACTTGTGATCGTCGACGAAGAGCACGAGACGTCGTACAAGCAGGAGTCTCAACCCAGATACCATACGCGAGCTGTAATCAGGGAGCGCGCAAGAATTAATGATGCAGTGGTTCTGATGGGAAGCGCCACCCCTTCGATAGAGACATTTTACGAAGCAGAGGCAGGCAAGATTGCTCGACTCGATATGCCCACACGTATTGACTCGAGGCCATTTCCAAAAACAGTGATAGTAGATATGCGCGAGGAACTGAAGATCAATCGGTCGCTCTTCAGTTCGTTTATGATAGACGAACTTTCGAGCCGAGTGTCTAATGGACAACAGTCTATTCTCTTTCTGAACCGTCGAGGCTATTCTCAATTTGTTCTCTGCAGAGATTGTGGCTTTTCTGCAAAATGCCCTCATTGTGCCGTGTCCTTGACCTTTCATGCCACCGCCGGAAGATTGAAGTGTCACCATTGCGGTTATGATTCTGCTGTGCCGTCAAAGTGTCCGGACTGTGGTGGAAGCCATGTCCGCGGGTTTGGTGTGGGTACTGAAAAAGTAGAAGAGGAGGTATTGAAATACCTTCCTAACGCAAGAATCCTGCGCATGGATCGAGACACTACTTCACGAAAAGGGGACCATGAATCAATTCTTAGGAAGTTCAGAAATCGAGACGCAGACATTCTAATCGGTACGCAGATGGTTGCCAAGGGATTGGACTTTCCGAATGT
>CAISOI010000056.1 GCA_903886985.1 uncultured Chthonomonas sp. | reverse complement strand
GGATGTGACGTTTGATGTTGCCATCGAACGCAGCAGTTGGGTGGCGATGCGAATCCTGCCATCCAGCCATACGAACCCAGTTTTTGTGGTTGTGGGGGAAAAGCCGATTCGGGCAAGTCGAAAGAGTGCGGAATGGTGCCTGAAAGGAGTTGATATCTGCTGGCAACAGAAGCAGAGAACCTATCTACCTGCCGAACAGGAGGATGCCGTTAAAGCCTATCAACATGCACGCGAAGAGTATCAACGCATCTTGAAAGAGTGCGAAGTTGAATAGTTATGAGGCTCATTATGAACTGGGATTCGACGGCTTTCCAAATAGCACGCCAATGAGAAACACCAATGCAAAGACAATAAATATTAGTCCACCTGCGGTGTTTCCAATTCTAATATTGGATACCCCACCGAATGTCAGCATAGCAACAAAGAAAAGGACAAAACCTATCGTAACGGGGCGACTTAAAGGCGAGAATGAACGTGTCCTCTTTGGGAGTTTATCGTAATACCGTTTGTTTATTTCGTAAAGAAGAGACATTTTTGTATTAGGTGCGAATAATACAGAAAGAACTGGAGAAGTTAACATGCAATTTCGCCGCGCCCCTTCCGGAGCGTAGGCGAATTTGCATGTAGTTTCCTTCGGAAATTACGTCCGAAGAGGCATATAAGATGTCAACTTAAAGGGTTAATCTCAAATGCAACCCTGCAACAGTACACCTACTCCATCGTCTTGATATCAATCACAAATCGATATCGCACGTCGCTCTTCATCATGCGGCCATAGGCGACATTGATTTGATCTGCGGAAATGACTTCAATGTCCGATGCAATTCCATGTTCCCCGCAGAAATCTAGCATTTCCTGAGTCTCGGCAATTCCGCCAATCAGTGAACCAGCAAGGCGCCGACGCCCAAAAATCAACGGCAGGGAAACCACGGGCATTGGTTCTGCGACTACGCCCAGCATTACCATCGTTCCGTCCCTTGCGAGGAGCGCAATGTGACTGTTGATTTCGGTAGCGGCGGAGACGGTATTGAGGATTAGGTCGAAGCTGTTGGCAGCCGCCTTCATCTCTTCTTCGTTTTTTGAGATGATGAATCCGGTCGCTCCAAGTCGTTGGGCATCTTCACGCTTTTTATCAGAGGTGCTAATAACGGTCACAACGGCGCCCATTGCTGCCGCCAGCTTTACAGCCATATGTCCAAGACCACCCAGACCGATGACTGCGACGCGCGTGCCTGGCTTTACATTCCATTGTCGAAGTGGGGAATAGGTTGTTATGCCTGCACAGAGAAGTGGCGCAGCAGCATCTAATGGGATGGAAGCCGGAATGTTCAGCACGAAATCTTGATCGACCACGACCTTGGTAGAGTAGCCACCCTGCGTGATGGTTCCATCTCGGTCGTCGCCGCCGTAGGTATAGATACCGGTCGGACAGTATTGTTCGAGACCTTCGCCGCAGTTGGCACATGTTCGGCAGGAGTTCACCATACAGCCGACACCTACTCGATCGCCTACTTTGAACTTGGTGACATCGGCTCCCACATTCTCGACTAGACCGGCGATTTCATGCCCGGGAACCAAGGGATAGCGAGAAAAGCCAAGGTCGTTTTGGGTGAAATGGATGTCTGTGTGGCAAATACCGCAGAAATGGATGTCGATGACTACATCTTTGGGACCGGGATCGCGGCGACTTAATTCGTAAGGGCCAAGGGGGGTGCTTGCGTCAAATGCAGCATAACTCTTTGCTGATAACATTGGGATTCCTTCGTATTGGGATGTTGAACTACTTCACTTTGTTTGCGGTGGTCTCTGAGGCACCAGTTCACGAATGAACAGTAACTCTATACGGTAATTTCATACGACTTCCTAAAGCCAATCCTCTCCGAAGAATGCGCCTGCCCCGAGGAGCAAGCGCATTCATCTTGTGAGGATAAATAATGAGCAGGTCTAACTTTGTACTTAAACGGTGCCATTAATGATGCTGAGAAGGTGGGCATCCAAAGCGCCCTGGTCTACAATGAACGACTGAAGTGCCGCTTCTGTCATCAATGTTTCGAGAGAAACACCGTCATCCGCCCATCGATCGATTTCGGGAATTTTGCCGTGCTCACGAATTTCGGCAGCTTCATCCTCAGTGAAATAGTGAAATAAGTTTGTGCCGTATGTGAGGTCCGCATCTCGAATATCATCTCCGGTGAGATTCACTCCACCTCGTTCGACAAGGGACTCTGTGAATGCCTTAAACTTATCGTCGACATCCCAAAGGGTGTCGAAATAGGACGCCTCTACATCGTCGTTAAAAGTAGTAGGATAGACAGTGTCTAGTTGACTTGTTATTGTTGCGGGATCGTTCTTCTCTTCGATAAATCCTTTTGCAACCTTCGGAGGCATGGTATATACGTCGACTCCCGCCAAATCTCCGACCTGGGATGCAGCACGCAGGCTGGCAGCAATCAATTTTGTTCCTGATTTGCCTGCTTCGCGTAGTTCGCGCAATGCATTCTGTGTTGCGATTACTGTTCGCTCACCAACGTTCTTCCCATCTCCGTATTTGTTATCGGATACTACGGCATTTAATCTGCCAAGAAATACGTTGCAATAGGTTGGATTGGACATTGCCGCCGCTAAATAATTTTGGCGCGCTGAAAAGCCGAGCGTGTAATTGACGGGAATATTCTTCGCGCGAACTCGTGCGACCGCGCAATATCCTTCCGGGGTCAAAGGAATTTTAATGATAAACCTTTCTGGACAGACAGCAAAATAGCGCTCTGCATAAGCAACCGTGCGATCAATATCCTCGGAAACACCAGG
>CAISOI010000055.1 GCA_903886985.1 uncultured Chthonomonas sp. | reverse complement strand
GCAGAAAGGATTCAGAATCAGAGCACAGAAGTACTCCAAGACAATGAAAGGCTTACTCGCGAATGCAAACAAACTTTTATGTTGGGAAATACCAGCGAGTCTTACTACTTAATAAAACGAAGAGACTTTGACTGAGCATTCTGCCGCATCCGCCTTAATGATGCGCGCCATAATCGGTGTTGGAATTGGAGTGATAGGCGGCATTCTGCTACTGCTTGTCGCGCGTCGCGACTCTCCCGGACCAGGTGAGGCTAAGAAACATCCCCTGTCCATTCTGGTTATCCTTTTAACGTTGGCAGCATTTTCCATTTGGTGCGTCATTGCATCTGTGCGCTTCTCGGTGCCATTCGAGTTAGAATGGTGTGGCGGTACCATGCGAGAAATGACTCAGGCGGTTATAAACGGCCGCTCGCTCTATCCACCTGTTTCATCCGGCTGGTTCCCCTATGAATATCCTCCACTCTACTTCTATATCTCAGCGGCGTTCTCAAAGATTTTTCATCTCGAAGTATATCAAGCGATGAGGGCGGTGTCTATCACTTCTACATTGGGTTGTTGCGTTGTGATTTTCCTATGGGTGGTGCGATTGTCTCGTGGCTTCGGTGCTTTTTGGGGAGCGGTAGCGGTAGGGTTGCTCATGGCATCCTACAGGATGAGTGGTGCCTGGTTTGATATTGAACGCATAGATATGCTCTTTTTGTTGCTTTCGCTGATGGGTGCCTTCGTTTTGACACCGGCACTCGAAAATAGTGAAAGTGAGGGAAAGCGCCAATTCTGCACAATTATGTCCGCAATTTTATTCTCACTGGCATTTTTGACCAAACAACAGGCGATCCTATTTGCTGTCGGAGCGTTTGTGGTTTTGTTAACTACCAACAGGCACCTGTTGGCTGCGAAGTATCTCGCAACCTTTGCTTTTCTCTCGGGTTCCGCAGTAGTGATTGCCAATCAGACAACAGCGGGCGGTTTCTTCTACTACTGTTTCAAGGTACCGGCCGGCAATGGGATACAGATCGCCCTAGCTAAGCAGTTTTTCATTACTGACCTTCCGCTTATCGCGCCAATTCTCTTCTTGGGTATCATCAGTTTGCCCCTACTAGCACGCGTGCAAGGCAATCAAGAGAGATCATTACAATCGTTCCACTTTGGAACGATGTTGTTCATGGCAGCGATTGGAAGTTTGCTCAGTCGGGCGCATTGGGGAGGCGACCAAAATGTGCTCATTCCTCTGTTTACGTTTGCAATCATTTGGGGTTGTACCGCCGCATCCTCTCTTGAATATCGCTCGCGAATGTTTTCTCTGGCGGTATCACTGATAATTATTGGGCAGTTCGGAGTTTTTGCCTATAAGCCTCAAGCGCAGCTGCCAATTCAAAACCAGTCAATCGCCAATGAGTCGTATGCAAAAGCCATTAAGCAATTAGAGACTGAAGGCGATGTACTCTGCCTCGATCATGGCGGCATTACTGCAAATCCCCATTTTCACATTTTGAGTCTGCTTGATGTTTATCACGCTGCAAAAGGCATTCCGGTGACAATTGTAGATGCAATACACAGCCACAAATATGCAGCCATTGTGGTCGACTCTGAATCGGGAATTTCAGGACTAGTACCAGATATCTCGACTTACTATCCGAACAAAACCAAATTGGGGCTCACAGATTCGTGGACTGTAACAGGATATTCAACTCCGTCTGCGGATCGCCCCGTATGGGTTTACCGGCCCTAAAAGTCGTCGTAGAGCCAAACATGTGAGGCGGGCAGCAAAGTACGAAGCAGTTCCCATTGCCCCTCATCCGCCACGTTTACCTTTCCAATGTTCCGCAACATATGGAGGTCCGGGCTACCCCAGAAAGCTTGGGAAAGTGCATTAATATCCAGTTCGATTCCGGCTGGCATTTCTGTTTTACGAATGTCCACTTTCCTGTCCGCAATCGATATCTCCCAGTTCCCCTGATTCCACGGTGCCTGATTGTCTTCCACTTTCACGATCACTTTGCCATTAACGTCATATGGAGCACTTCGTGATTCGAGTGCTTTCGCAACGTTGACGATGCGCCCCATTCCCGAAGGAGTTCGTGCACAGTTCACGGTGTGGTTGCATACAAATGACCAAATAGGATCGTCATCTGCACATTGAACTTTTAATGATTCGACAGTCATTGCAAAATTATGAAGGCTCCCTAAAAGCCCCATATATGCGTCGCCCGTCAAGGCAACAAATTCATCCACCACTCCAACGGCCAGGTCAGAAGTGAACCCAAAAATTGCGTATCCTTCGTCTCCTGATGGTCCAGAATAGACCAAGGTAGTCCGAGTTCGACCATCTGCTGGTCCAGTTACCGCATCCCACTGCCAGGTATCTCTCCGCACGGCACCATTGTACTTTCGAGCTTTCATCTCATAAATTGGATTAAGCACCAGGGCATGGTCAGAATGGATTGACCTTATCGACTTCGACTCTTTCGTCGAGGGCAGAAGCCGCACGGGAATTGTGTAGGTGTTAATAGCCCCGGTTACTTCCCATCCATAACCTTGATAGAACTTATGATTGAATGGCCAGAGTATTGAGATGGACTGACCGGAGTCATTCATGACTTCAAGGCACTTCCGTAACAGCTTCCCTGCATGCCCACGTCCACGATAGGCGGGCTCGACGGCAACTCCAGCGATACCGCCTCCGTGTATAATTGTTTCACCGAATATGAGATCATATTCAATGATGGTAAGAACCGAACGTAGCCGGTCGTCTTCAGAAATTCCAAGCCGTTTTCGAGAGGGATTGAGCCACCTATCTTCGGATATCTTGACTTCTGTACCCCGTGAAAATGCTAGGCTGAGCAGATAAGCGGCATGATCCAGATCGTCAACGGACAGTATGCGTACTTCCATAAATTGATTGGTCTCCCAAATGATTCCGTCGTATTGGCAATGCATCTAAATCCGTCAGTCGATATTTGGACACGCACCGTTGTTCACCTGGATAGTGAGAAATTCCTGCGATAAACCCGTAGGGAGACGGGTATTCTTTCTTCTACATTCAACACAGAAAATTCCAAATGAGGTTAACCATTGCCCGCACCGATTTCCGAGATAGCGCAAAAATTGGGATTGTTCCCCCACGAGATATCGCCTTATGGCCATGACAAGGCAAAAGTCACGCGAGACGGGATAAATCGGTTTATCTCCGGGTCAAAAGGCAAACTGGTGGTTGTCACGGCGATTTCCCCCACTCCGGCGGGTGAAGGGAAAACAGTAACCTCAATTGGATTGGGAGATGGGCTCAGACACATCGGCAAGAATGCGCTGATATGCATACGGCAACCTTCTTTAGGACCCGTATTCGGGATGAAAGGTGGGGCGGCGGGTGGCGGAAAAGCGCAAGCGTACCCCGCCGAAGACATGAATCTTCACTTTACAGGCGACTTTCACGCTATCACTGCTACGCACAACCTCTTAACAGCGATGATGGAAGCGCACATTTACCACAAGACGATTCCAATGTTTGATCCAAACGAAATCTGGTGGGGTAGAGCCCTGGATGTCACAGATCGATCCCTTAGAAAGGTGGTGACGGGGCTCGGTGGCAAATCAAACGGTTCGCCTCGGGAAACCGGATTTATGATCACTGCAGCATCAGAAATCATGGCTATTGTCACCATGGCAACAGATGTAACTGACCTCCAAAAACGGTTGGGTGACATTGTTCTGGGGATTTCGACCACCGGCGAACCGATACGGGCACGGGAATTGAACGCTGTTGGAGCGATGTCTGTACTACTTCGCGATGCCATTCTGCCAAACTTAATCCAGACTTTAGAGGGTACTCCGGTATTAGTACATGCCGGCCCATTTGGAAATATTGCTACGGGATGCAACTCCATAATCGCCGATAAACTTGGGCTGGGACTGGCGGATTACGTAGTTACGGAAGCCGGATTTGGCTCAGACCTTGGCTTTGAGAAATTTTGTGATATCATGGCGCCTTCACTCGGCAGTGGACCTGATGTTGTTGTCATTGTCGCAACAATTCGCGGACTAAAGGCACACAGTGGGCAGTGTAAACTCATTCCTGGTAAGCCCCTGCCTGAAAGTCTGAAGGAAGAGAATGTTCCTGCCCTGCGAGCAGGCGCAGTGAACCTGAAACGCCATATTAAAAATGTTCAGCAATTTGGTTGCCCAGTTGTTGTAGCTATCAATCACTTCCCAGGGGATACTGAACTGGAAATAACGACATTGAAAGAAATTGTGGCGGAATGTGGGGTACGGCACGTCGCTGTATCGGACGGATTTGCTGAGGGTGGCGCGGGTACCGCGGAACTAGCACGGCAGGTTGTTGATGCAGCAGAGAATATTCCTGCAAATTTCCACTCTTTATACGATCCGTCACTGTCTCTGTTCGATAAAATCGAGACTATCGCGAGATCAGTTTACGGTTCCAGCGGCGTGAAATATGGTGCAGGAACGCGAACGCGCTTGCGGCTGTTTGAAAAGTGGGGATTTGGCAATCTTCCTGTGTGCATCGCAAAGACTCAATACTCCTTTTCGCATGATCCAAGCCTTCTTGGTTCGCCAAGTGGGTTTACCTTGCCTGTTGAATCGGTGGAAATTGCAGCGGGAGCTGGGTTCGTTCGGATACTCTGTGGGGACATTATGACCATGCCGGGCATGCCTGCGGTACCCGCGGCATTCCGAATGCAATTGAGCCATGATGGTGAAATCACCGGGGTTGTCAGTTAGGGATCACAGTTCGTGATTAACAGGTCTTTGAGTTTCAGGGACAATTCGCCCAAGCAGACGTAGTCGATTAAACGGGAGGTTCCAATATTTATACAGAACTTCCCGGTATTTGCCGAACCTGAAACCTACTTACAGTTCAAGTTCAGACGGTCCTGAAGAGTAACCTACTCAACCCACTCCATGCTCCACCGCATTGTCGTGCTTTATCCTGCTGGCGGAATAGGCGGCGGCGACCATAATGAACATTAGCACCCACAAACCAGTATCATAGGATTTTGTGCGCCTATAGAGTTCACCCATGAGATAAGGACCTACAAACCCACCAAGATTGCCGACCGAGTTAACCATAGCAATTCCGCCAGCAGAAGCGGTTCCTGAAAGAAAGCCTGTGGCAACTGCCCAGAATGGACCTTCACCCACCTTAATACAGGCCTCTTTGAAGCTCATTGCAGCGATGGTAAGTGCTGCACCGGGAGCCTTAATTATCAGGGCTACGCCAACAATATACGAACTCAAACCTGCCACAAGAAACTTCTTGCGTTCTCTAAGTCTGTCCGAATAGGTCGCTGCAATGAAGAGAGCTATGGCGCCAAAAATTGCCGGTACAGCCGTCATTAACAGTATTGTGTGGTCATCCCAATTGGATCGGAACTTCAGCAGCTTGGGCTGAAAGAAACTGATACCGTTATTGACCACCTGCCAGAGGAAGAACAGCAGACAGAGGTGAAGCACCTTCTTGTCTTTAAGGACATGGAGCAGACTCGCATGTTTTGGGCGGGCTGCATTTTCCCTTTCAATTTGGCCAATCAGCCAAACTTTTTCGTCTTCCGGCAACCATGTCGCATTTTGGGGCCTATCTGTGAGATATTTCAGCGCGATGAAGCCGACAAAAACCGACGGCAGACCCTCCATCAAGAAAAGCCATTGCCAACCATGGAGTCCTAGCCGACCGTCGAGTCGCAAAAGGTATGCGCCAATGGGAGGTCCGAAAATATTGGCAAGGGAATTGGCAACGATGAATTTTGCGCCTGTCCTTGCTCGCACGCGCGCTGGAAACCAGTAGGTCATATAAACGATCATACCGGGAAAGAAGCCTGCCTCAGCAATTCCCAACAAAAACCTCAAACCATAGTAGAGTTTTGGGTCAGGTGTAATGAACATCATGCACGTTGCGACTATTCCCCATGTAACCATGATCCGCGCCATCCATCTTCTTGCTCCGACCTTCTCAAGAATGATGTTGCTCGGAACTTCAAAAAGGAAATATCCCACAAAGAAGATTCCCGCACCAAAACCATATTGTGCGTCGGAATAGTGCAGGTTTTTTGAAATGGAAAGAGAGGCGACGCCGACATTAACACGGTCGAGAATGTTCAATGCGTACATGAGGCACATAAATGGTATCAGGCGTCGAGTGACACGCTCAATAGTGGAACGTTCTAAATTCTCTTCAGCGGTTAACAGCTTCTCTGCCATGATTCCACCTTATGATAAGACGACACTATCCCGTTTGAATAATCTCTACATTTGCTCGCGGCACGGTCACTTCACGTCCATCGGCTAACTTTGCCCGCAGGACCCGCACCCATGTTTCTGACTCAACCTGTTCCAATTCAGATGGAAGCGAAATCACCTCCCCGAGAATTCCAAAATAGGGCTCTCGAATTACTCGAATGGGAGTACCCGAGTTGAGATCATTGTCATCCGCGACGGCTACTTCCAATTTGTTTTCACCGTCCACTTCCGGCACTATTACTTCAGGTCGAATTACCCCGGCACGAATTTGAGTCGCGCCATTAATTGACGCGTGTTTTCCGGAAAGGGAATTTAGTAACTCAAAGGTTTTGACTGCCATAGGAATGGTTCCGAAACCTTCCGTAACTACCAATGTAAACGGAATATTCTCATGGCCTGTAATGGCGACTCCGATATCAAAATTCGGATCGTTCAACGATTCACGTAGGTAGTCGATGAGTTCGCGATCGATAACCCCGCCAACTACAATACCAATGACGCCAACTTGGCCAGCTTTCTTTAATGCCCCCAGGGAAACATTGGAACCGCCAATCACAATCTTCCCTCTATGGGACTCGTTTAAATCGCCTTCCACGAGCGGCTTCGTTGGATCCGTGGAAACAGAAACGATATCTCCCTGTCGCTCACCTCCGACGCCAAATATCCCCTGAATCACGGCACCTGTGCACTCAATGAGCACGCCTTCATCGGGAATAACAGTCTTGATTACGCCTGTAACATAAGCATCTTTTTCGATGGGGATTGCGGGCATCCGAATGCCGAGATGCCCAGTGTGTTCGGATACAAGCTCCAACTTCCCAGCAACTTTGGAATGCTCCTCCGCTTTAAACATGCCAAAAATGCCTTTAGTGCGAGCTAGCAATGTTCCCTTTTCAATCTGATCGCCCGCTTTAACGAGCAGTATCTCTTTAAGCTCGCTGGGTTCGAGGCCCATCCGCTCCGCAAGCTTGATGGTCTGCATGACACCAGGAAGCTCGGTGCGAGCAACAACCGTTCCCGGCGTCACGCGATCGCCCACTTTTACAAGGACCTCTCCCTTCAGGGGGAGACGCCGCAGCTTTTCGATGGTAGTACGCGGACTAACCTTTAGACCCGGAGTATAGGCGCTACCCATAGATTGAACTCCAAACTAATATTGTCATGGTAACTAAAATTTGCCTTTGTGATTCGGTAGAGACTCATCACTCGATGAAGAGACCTTACCACTTCCCAACATCGTACTGCCGGTATGATTAGCTTCAAAGTGCGGACGGGTCAAAGTCGTCGAAAGTTCGTCCCATTTAAACACATTGACTATCGCGTTTCTGCCGCCCGGATGTTCCACAAGTGCGGGGGCACGATCCGGATGCCCAATCTGCAATCGTCGCGACTCGATTTCAGGATTCTGTGACCTTACATCCAAAGACATTCCGCTCAGAGCATCATTGAACGAATAGCTCGTCTCCTGATTTGACTTATCTCGTGGACAGTGATAGATATCCGTTGATTTGAAACCCGTTCCAGAAGTGGCCGCCAGATACCCTTGCGTTGCATCCATCCAATGATTTCCAAGAGGCATTGTGCCCTCGTAATCTTCAGCATATCTTCGGATTGAACTGGCAATTTTCAACACGTTGCTCTGACAGGTCTGAAAATCTCTTGTCTCTACAATAAAAAAATAGTAAGGGCGGAGCGCCATAAAGAGCAGGATGCAGATAAAAGTAACCACTCCCCACTGTAATCTTTCGCGCTGTTGCTGCCCCATCCTCCATGTCGCTTTTCGCGGTGGAGGTGTCGACTGATCCATAATTGCTCCCAATGTCAATAATAATGTTAATGATTCCGACCCATACAGTTGCGAAACAAGCTGGAATTACTGCGCCAGAGAACTAACTTTCAGTTCTTGTGGCACCGAGCGATGTAATGATAAACCATTGCTCCAATTATTCCGTCCACCTGAAGGTAGCGAGCCATGAGATCTGAGAATTCATCCCGAGTAAATCGATAGAAGTAGATTCCGCCGTCGTGGCTTCCTTCCTTTTCGCCAAACCACTGCATTAGTAAAGAGTACTGATAAGCGGATAGTGCAAGGTTCCCGCCACGCTTTAATGCACGTGCAAGCTCTTTCACTGCGAGTTCGCGCAGTTCTTCCGATGGAATATGTTCCAAAACCTGGCAGCTCACTACTCGGTCGAATCTCTCGGTTTTGAAGGGAAGATGGCAGAGATCCGCCTGGACGAGGTGTACATTAGTAATTCCCCCTCGACGAAGTTTCTCCGCACAAGACCGAAGCGATTCCCAACTAAAATCAACTGAGACCTGTTCTCGGCACCGCATGGCAAAGTCACGGGTCATTCTGCCGGTTCCGCATCCGCCTTCCAGCAAGATGTGCTCGGAGGATAGTCCCAGACAAAGATGCATAACCGGTATCTCAACCTTTCCAAAGAGGTTCAGATGCCACATCTTGTCGTAATCATCGACCTGCGCATCCCGCGCGGCCATTTCGCTGAGCTTCTGCTGAACAGTTGTATCAGAAAGGTGTTCTGGTTCCTGAGTCTGTAAATGCGAAGGAAGCATCCGTGGGATTCCTTCCTGAATAGCGT
>CAISOI010000054.1 GCA_903886985.1 uncultured Chthonomonas sp. | reverse complement strand
CTACTTTCAACATGATTACATCACCGGAAAGTCCGTCCAAAAGCATCGAAGTGACTCCTCGATTTGAAACCCACTCGACGGACCAGACGTGAAACTTTGAGTGATCCAGTTTAATCTTTGCAGAGTTAGATACTGCTCGACTGAGGTTTAACTTGTGCAACCAAGTGTTTGCTGCGAGCACAACCTCTTTTTGCGTCAACGCATAGCGACTTGTCCACTTTGGCAACGGAGCTACTCGGCTTATTTGACGTATATCCCCTGTATCTGCGTCTAAGATCATCATATATCGAAAGGCATCTTCCGTTGATTGCCCCTCAGCTACCCAGACTTTCTCGTCTCCACGCTTTTCACTTCTTAAAACATCGGGATAGATACCGACCGTATTACCCGTCGGCACTCCCATCTTTTGGCTAATCGAGACTGCTCGTTCCACTGCTTGATCGGTTGAAAAGAGTGTCTTCTCGACCCCGACTATCTTCCAAACTTTTATCGCCTTTGCAACTGCGCCCATCGACACTAATCCGGCCATCGAAAGCGCTACCACTACATTTCTGTTTCTTCGTTCCATTTTTGCTCCCTTTCGTTTTGGAACTTCATAAGGGGAGCGCAACGTTGCACTAGTTTGAACTACTCTTATTATTAATCAGATCAATCTGAACATCCAACCACAGCTTTGTGCTTACAGTACGTAGACATATAAACCGAAGATGCGCAAGAAAACAAAAAGCGACATCCTTCAATGGATGACGCCCGTGTCAATATTGGTAAAAACATCCTCGCGATGCTAACCACAAATAATTATACGTTCGAATCAACGAAATGTTGCAGATTATGATGGCAGTTCACAAAACCTTAACGCCCCAAAATTCAACACTATCGACTGAGAGAATTGATTCCGTTGGAAGCCTTAAGGTCTCAATTGGAAGCCGCTCCGATAAGTTTTCGGATGTGTGCTCCCGGGAAATAGTGCAGCAAAATGTCAGCATAACTTTTCTGGTAAGGCGCAGACGCCATTCCTATTGCACCGCATTGGCACAAACCATGACCATGCCCGAATCCCCTACCCTCAAATTTAAATCCGTTGTCTTCGCTCTTGATTTTGAATAGCGTGCTGGGTAAACGATCATAGCCAATAAGAGCGCGAAAAGCATTGCCTTTCAGTTCAATCGAACCATCATCGCCATTGATTGAAATCAAAGATGCACGCCCGGAAACATCTCTGTCGAGTACATCCACCGACCGAAATACCCCGATCTTACGTCTTTCATCACTTGAAAGCCGCTTCGTAATATCTTGTGGTATCAGAACTACACTCCATTTGTGATGTTGACCGATTTGGCAAAAGTCACTTTTGTCATCAGGACCATCGATCACCGGTGGAGGATAGTCTCCCGCGTTACTTCCCGGAGCAGTCACTCCACCGCAGTCATCATAATAGTCTGCCCAAATAAGTCGACCATCATGTTCCAGTACCATTCTCTCTGTCTGCTTAACGGCTTCGTCGCCAGACGGCTTCTCCGCCTCTATGCCGCCATAGGTCTGCGACATGGTAGTGTCGTCGAGGTCAAATCCAGACGGGCGATATCGTACACGAACCTTAAGTGCAAAAGTTCTTGCCGCGATTGCCTGAGCTTTCAATGCTTCAATAGGTGCGTCAGGTGCCATCTCTGCTGGGACGACACCTCGCAAATAGGTTTCGAGGTCGATGACATTTGTTACGAGTAGGTGGTCGCCTTCTGCGGCCAGCCACAATCTGCCACGATAATGGCGAATTTTCTTACTACTTGTTTGGATGCCAAGAGGATTATCAACATCTGCAGACTCGAGATAGAACATCTTCTGGGCGAATGTATCAGCTTCGCCAACCGAAATTTGGAGTTTCGAGTCCTTCGCTTCAATCTTTATTGGAGGCACTCCACCACCATCATTTTTCTTATCAATCACTTTAGTATCTTTGTCACTGCTGGCAGCAAACCGTGCGCCAACTACAGTGATATTATTCACTGATCTAAGCTCACGGACCAGCCGGACCCTCACAACAGTTGGCATACGAAAGTCATCGGTCCCGGTGAGCTGCGGAGCCGTTACAAAATTGGTCAGAATACAAAACACTGAAAACAAGATGGGGCTCCAAATCTGTTGTAACTACATTGTTATTATACTTAACTGGTCTGG
>CAISOI010000053.1 GCA_903886985.1 uncultured Chthonomonas sp. | reverse complement strand
TATTTCGAATTCAACGCATTGGTGAAACAGAAAACTATGAACTATCTGGTTGTCCTCACATATATCGATTTCGTGAAATGCAAGATCGTGCAGAGGTGTGCCATCAGACCCTACTTCAGATAGAACTCGGGAAATTACCATATTGCTTCCCGCCGAAATGGCACTGTCCCGATAAGTTATTACTAAATCAAAATAACCAGACACACGGTTACCACATCGAAGAGTCAAAATATCATACTTTGATTCAGTATTGTGGACCCAAGATACCAACAAACCGTCGTCAAGACCTTCTAATGCAATCAATGCGCTTAAGTTCTCTGGCAGAAGATTGGCTATGTTCCGCAAATGGAGTTTATATGCATTTAGTGCTCCACTGAGTGCATTGGTGTCATATTGATAATAATTCTGACGATAGACGCCTAGAGTAATAAACCTCATGTCGAACTCGAAGCCTTAGGTTTAGCTCGGAGATTACCTCGACAGGGTTGATTAGAATCTCTCAACTTCACTAAGCTATTAGATTGAACCATTAATTCTGTCAACTTCAGCTGCTCCCTCATGGTCACCGGCAACGTCTAACATAATGGCTATGAAACCACGGATCATTCTGAAAATATGCATCAACTGACGATATGCATCCAGCAGTAAAGCCTGCCCTTCCCAAAACTTTGGCCCACCCCTGAACTCTCTTGGAGTTTGAAGCCTTTAAAGCTGCTATTAAAGATTTAGCCTCTGTTCGAGAGAGTGCTTTCAATTCGTGCTTCCAAACTCCATTGTTCCATATGGAACCAATTTCTTTGCCATTGAACCAAATATGCATATCAGCAATTGAAGACACTGGCGAACCCTCAATTCTAATTCCTCAGCCACCGCCAATGATCGTAGTAGGCTCGCCTGACTTACCTGAGGGATCAAAGAAGTTGATTGGTGCGCAGTAAGCGTACTCGAACCAGTTATCTCCATCTCCACTAGGATCCTCACTCACAAACCGCCCCACCGCCGGATCCATATATCGCGCCCGCATATAGATCATGCCGGTGCTGTCCTCACTCGGATGACCCAGAGATCCTACAAACCCATGATTCGTACTCTGGGTTCCACCGGTGGTGCGCTTTGCGCCGTAAACATCATACGACCGAATGGCGGTAAGGTTTCCGTTTAGGTCCACCTCACCCAGCACCGATCCAAGGCCATCATACGAATACCACTTCGTATTTCCGGCAGCATCACGGCGGTACTCTGGTCCCCTCGGACCAACCAAATAGGTTGCAGTACTTGGCGCACCCCCATTGGTGCTCGCAACCTCTTGCACCATCATCGTTCCGTCCAGCACGGAGTCTGTCGTGGTCACATTACTTCCTGTGGTTGCCACGCTCCTGTGCCTCAGTCCATCGCTCGCATAAGTAAACTGACTGGTCGTGCCGTTGTAAACACACTGTGTCAGTCTATTTTGCGAATCCCAAGTGTTTGTCCTACCGCCTCCGGTGAGAGTATTACCGTTGGCGTCGTTGGTATAGTTATTTGCACCGCGAGTCAGCAGCATATTGGCGGCATTGTAGGAATATGACTCTGACAAGGAATTGTCTGTTTTGGTCAATCTATTTCCCATCGGGTCGAACGTGTATCCTTGCGTTTCGCCGTCGCCGTAATTTACGTTGGTTAGCCGGTAAAGGTAGTCATAATTGTATGTTTCTGTGCGGACGACGCCGCCAGAATTGGCACAAAGGGGGTCGTTCACATCATACGTTTAGCCCACCGTTTCGACAGGAGTGTTGTTCGTTGCAGGAAAGGTCGCGGTGATCGGTTGATCTGGAAATAAATAGAGCGAGTGTCTGTATGTCATCCTGCTCCCACACGGTTTCGCAACTCCAGAATTGTATCACTCAGTAATTTACCGGCCACCGAAGTGTCTTTCAAACTTTCGAGTTGATAAATTGCTTGACGGTTTCCTCTTACACTTAAGAGTTTAAAAATATGGCGACAAGATTCTTCACTGACCAAATCCTCTGTTCCCATCTTTAAAGCCGATACCAAGTCTTCGGACAAAGTTGGTGCGCTCCAATGCCGAAACCAGAATGCAGCCCGGTCCCGGACCTCGTGCCACTCGTGGCGCAGGAATTTTGAGATTAATGGATAACAATGTGGCGAATTCAAAAATGCCAAAGTAATGGCCATTCGACAATAGTATTTCGACACGATACGATGCCTAGCATTTATATCCTCTCGATTTGTGCTTGAGATAAATACCCCAAGTTCATCGTAAACCAATTCGGCGGCGACAACATAATCCAAAGGTCGCAGTCCACGCAAAATGTCCAAAATTAAACCTGCAAAATTTCTCGTTATTGCATCGATATAGGAAGTTTTGCCCTTAAATATATCACGATTCAAAACATAATTTCGGATAAATATCCCAAAATATAGGTCTAATCCAGAATTTTCCGATAACGCATTTGAACAGCTATATATTGCCCAATGCAAACCCGGAGGCAATGTTATATCGCGTTCACGTATCTGTGAAATAATATTTTTGACATTCGAATCTAGGTGTTGGATCAAATGCTCGGAAGTCTCTCCTTCAAGAAGCCGTACAATCTGTTCCAATATTTCACCAATATGATGTGCTTCCAGAGACGTCGTTCGAGCTCCCCGAAAACTTGTAATCGGATATTGGCAATTCATCTA
>CAISOI010000052.1 GCA_903886985.1 uncultured Chthonomonas sp. | reverse complement strand
CAATTCGAGCGTGGTCTGAGTGCCTTTGCTCTCTTCAACGGTGATAACGCCGTCTTTGCCAACTTTGTCCATGGCTTCGGCAATCAATTCACCAATCTGGATATTCTTTGCAGAGTTGGTAGCAACCTGTTGAATGCTGGCTTTGTCGTTGACAGGAATGGCCATTTTGCCAATTTCTTCAACTGCGGCTGTCACTGCAAGGTCAATACCCTTTTTGACGAGCATTGGGTTTGCACCGGCTGCAACCGTCTTCAAGCCTTCTCGGACAATCGCCTGCGCAAGAACTGTTGCGGTAGTAGTTCCGTCACCGGCTACGTCGTTAGTTTTGCTGGCAACTTCGCGAACGAGTTGAGCGCCCATGTTTTCGAAGGGATCGTCAATCTCGATCTCTTTGGCAATGGTTACGCCGTCGTCAACTAGGCTCGGACTACCAAATTTCTTTTCAAGTACAACATAGCGTCCGCGAGGTCCAAGGGTTACCTTGACTGCTTCTGCCAATTTGTTTACGCCGCGCTCAAGCGAGCGTCGCGCTTCTTCATCAAATCGCAGTTCTTTCGCTGCCATTGAATTCTCCTAAATCACAAATATAGTGTCAAAAATCCAAGGGGATTGGCATTCCAAGTGGAAGGTTCCACATCGCTTTCGCCCCAGAGATTGGTTTTAGAAATGGTCTACTCAATAATCGCGAGAACGTCATCTTGTCGCAGAACGATGTATTCTTCGTTCCCAACTTTGACTTCGGTTCCACCATATTTTGAGTAGTAAACAACGTCACCAACTGCAATGTCAACAGGAGTGACTTTGCCGTTGTCTAGAATTTTGCCGGGTCCGACTGCGATAACTTTGCCTTGTTGTGGCTTTTCTTTCGCACTATCTGGTAAAAAGATTCCACCAGCGGACTTTTCTTCGGCTTCGATTGCCTGGAGAACTATTCTGTCTCCCAGCGGTTTAAGGGCCATCGTTGTGCCTCCTACGAATAACTTTTATTTGGATTTGAGAAGCCATCCAATCACCAGATTGGATGGGCTCTTAGGACTAAAAATCTCTTAGCACTCCAGTCTCTTGAGTGCTAAACCTTTTAGAGTATACACCATGGCATGGTATTTCTTCAAGAGTTATCTTAAGAGAATTCCTGAACTTTTTTGACACAGTTTTGTTAGCTCATGAGAGTGCTCTGGTCACAAATCACCCTTCAATTTCTATCAAATGACCAGCTTACAATTTTTGGTAGCATTCGGTTTGAGATACTGACGATCTGTTAGAGAGGAATTCTGAAGCAGACGAGGGAATCTAGTTATTTATCGCTCGTGTTTGCCATGGGAGGACAGTAATTGTCGGTTTTCAAAACAAGAGTCATGCAGCCGTCAGATTGGAATGAAGTCGCGGATCTCATCACACTCTCGACCAATTACTGGTATCAGACCAATGGCAAATCGCCCATCTTCACTGGCGACCCAATGAATGCAAGGCTCTTCTGCGAAGTATACGAGGCGCTGGATCCTGGATGTTGCATCGTCGCAGAGCACACCCAGACAGGGCGTCTGATCGGCTCCTGCTTTTACCATCCACGTGAAACACATGTTTCACTCGGGATTATGAATGCGCATCCAAACTACTTCGGTGCTGGCGTTGCGCGACAACTTCTCTCAGAGATAATCCGTTTCGCAGACGAAAAGAACCTGCCGGTCAGATTGGTCTCCAGTGCAATGAACCTGGATTCATTTTCTCTCTACACGCGTGCAGGCTTCACTCCACGAACTGCCTTTCAAGATATGTATATCACAGCCGACAAAGTGGCATCCATCTCAATTCTGGACGCGGGTACAGTTCGGAGCGCGACTATAGGCGATCTCGACAAGATCGTCCAACTTGAATACGAATCCACGGGAATCAATCGCTCGAAAGACTACCAGTATTTTCTGAATAACCCGGGGCAAGGTTGGCACATTTCCCTGATGGAGACCGACCAAGGAACCGTGACTGGCTTCCTCTGCTCGATCACCAATGTCGGCAGCAACATGTTGGGACCCGGAATCATGAATTCTGAGGCGGCGGCACTACAGTTAATCGTTGCCGAACTCAAACGTGATATCAACCGTACCCCAGTATTCTTGGTCCCTGTTGAATGCAACGCTTTAGTTGGGGAATTGTACAAGCTGGGAGCAAGGAATTGCGAACTGCATTTTGCTCAGGTTCGCGGTGATTGGAAACGCCCCACGGGGGTTATTATGCCGACCTTTATGCCCGAGACAGGTTAGGCTTTCTCGTCTGCATCAATAGGACGCAGT
>CAISOI010000051.1 GCA_903886985.1 uncultured Chthonomonas sp. | reverse complement strand
GCCCAGCGTATAGCTGCCGGTCTGAGTCTTAATGACTCCTAGCATTAGTGGCGGTACAAACCCACCGATGCCGCCCACCGCTCCGACGAGACCTGTAACTGTTCCGGTATCCTTTCCGAAATACTGGGGGACCAACTTAAAGACAGCTCCGTTACCCAGCCCAACGAAGGCTGCTACTCCCAATGCTCCGATTGTGAAAGGCAACATCTGATCGGAAGTCATGCCGAGAGCAAGCAGTCCGGCACCACCAAAAGCTGCCATTAGCAGTTTCGCCCCGCCCATTTTGTCACTTAGAATTCCGCCGATTGGTCTCATGAGCGTGGCCACCAGGACAAATCCGGCAACACGCAACCCGGCATCTTCTTTTGTTAGATGGAATATCTCTTGAAGGAGTTTTGGGAGTCCGATGCTTAGGGCAACAAATCCGCCGAAAGTAACGAAATAGAACAGGCTGAGGAGCCACGCGAGCGGATGGCTGACTAAAACCTTGAGCATCTCCCCAAAGCTCTTGGGCACCGCTTTTACAGGCGCATTTCGGGCTAAAGCCAGAAAGACAATTCCATAAATAAGGGCTGTCAGAGCGAAGACGCGATAGGTCATTTGCCATCCACCCAGTACGCCTGAGAGATATGGTATGCCAAATAGGGCGATACTCTGCCCGATATTCCCTGCTCCGTATACGCCAAGCGCCATCCCTTGCTTTTCCGGTGGAAACCACTTGGAAGTAAACGCAACACCCACCGAAAACGATGTTCCTGCCATGCCGAGCACAAGTCCCCAAAGAACGAGCTGCTGATAGGTCTCTGCCAAACTAAGCATAAATGCAGGTATGGATATGAAGACCAGCAGTGCTCCGAATACGGTCCGTCCTCCAAAGCGATCTGCGAGCATTCCCATAGGTAGGCGTAAAACAGATCCGAGCATCACTGGAATGGCAATCAACAGCCAGACTTGACGCTCAGTCAGATGAAGCATCGTCTGGAACGTTTTAGCCATTGGCGATATCATTCCCCAGATGGCAAATGAGATGGCAAAAGCGGTGGTTGAGAGGGCCAGCGCCCCGGTAGATGGATGGTTGTTCTCTTGATTATTCATTTTTATCGCCCTTCTTATCGAGGTCATAAAGATAACGGAGCAGCCAGAGATCGACTGCAAAACAGAACAGAGAGGCTCCGAAAGTAGGAAGTGCAAGCCCATGTCCTGCAGCCATATAATCTTCCAATGCAATTGTCAGCAGCCAGAGCTGAATAAGGAAGATGACCATTGTCATGATCATCAGTGTCTGTATGCTTTGCCCGCGCTGCTTTAAACGTTCCAATTTTGGGTCGTGACTTCTCATGATTCCGCCACCCCGACAGCAAAAATTTTCTCGCCTTCCGTCCGTATGAGTATCTTGGGTAGAGGACGAGGAGGCGGTCCGGCCAGTACTGCCCCGGTAGCGGCATCGAATGTGCCGTTATGGCAGGGGCACTCGATTCGGTTGACATCTACGGAAAAGTGGACAGGGCAGCTAAGATGGGTACAGCGCTGTTTGTAAGCCACAAAATCGCCAGACGCGAGTCGGATGAGTATTGCGGGTTCGTCTGCATCGGGATAATGAAAGAGTTTCACAGCCCCTGGCGAGATCTCGTCTGTTGATGCGATCTCGACGACTGGAAAGGATTCTCGCCGTTGTTCCATTCCCCTGATTACGAAGTAGCCGTTTCCAACAACAGTGGCGCCGGAAGCAAGTACCAGAAATTTGGTGAACTCCCTTCGGGTCACATAGTTATCAGCCCCCGTCTCAATTGGGAAATCTTCACGCCATTTGCAATTTTCGCCTTCAATTGACATTACTTGACCCTCCTGGCTCAATCACTCTGTTAATAATCAAAATTTCTGGTTTAATTCCACATACCCAAGTGCGGCATGTTTACCAGTAAAGGATGTCTGGGCGACATTCCCCGCTTCTGCTACCGCGAGGTAAAAGCCAATTGATGTTGTTTTCCGCAATTGTACATCGATGCTTAGGTCGAGCAACTTTTCCAGGCTCCTTAACCCACCACTCGGTCTACCCGAATACCCGAAGGCGTTATTGTCATATGCGCCGCCGCCGCCGTACCAGAGGTCGTGACCGTCTGAGAGGGCAAGCACATGAAAGTCGGTGCGAATGGTTGTTTTGGAACCCGGCTTCATGATCGCTTGAACAAATGCATCATTCAAGTTTGTCTCTGAAAAGAAAGGAAACCGCGCATATGGACGTGGTGTGGGGAGAACAGGGAAGAATGTGTTGTGTTGATTGTCAGCTGAATTACCGTCGCCGCTCGCGTGATAATAGCCACATCGAAGCCAGAGTCTGGTAGGCGCGCCCTTTGGTTGAAATCCGGCTTCTGCCGCATAAGCATGTGCGTTATGGTTCAATGCGCCCCATTGTCCAAACTGCCCAGCAAACCAAACCAGCCCGTCCAATTTGCCTATTCCTGTGCTTTTGACCGTGGTGAAATTCCCGCCTACTGTCGCTATATGTAACGAACCAGTGTCGGCTGCACGTGCAGCAGCGGTACGATTATCGGTCTTCAGAGCCCCTTTACGATCATCCGTGTAATAGATTCCAAACCAACGCGTATCATTTATACTTGCCGACTTTTGATACGCTTGTGAGCCTGAGAGATAGACAAGTTTTATGTCGCCCAATGAGTCCATTCCGTTTGTGGAAAAGACACCTCTTGTAGGTTGTGCAGCAAACAACGTGCTGTTTACGCTATGAGTGCCACTGGAGAATTGAACTCCGTCAAAACTTCGTCCCACTTGCGTCCAGCCAAAAGGTCCGATAAGGCGTTGTCCGATTCGTTCGCGCTTCAAATAGCTCATGGAAGAATCTTTTGATGCGAGTTCGACACCATCCGAGAATTCAAACCGCCCCAGTTTGATTGAGCTATCCGGACCGAGCGCCTGCTTCCACTTATAAAATCCCTGTTTAACAAATACTCCTGCATTCTTGCTGCCGTTTGCTGCTCGATATGCCGCTCCGATACCCAATTGCCCCTGCGGTGCGGCCGCAACGGACCCCGTTGGCAGACCGGCCAGCGAAACACCTTCTATTTCGACAACGGCTTCATCTCGGCTAGTGTTTCGAGTTGCCGCTAATCTTAGTTGGGACCCTGTAAAAAAATAGGTTCCATTTGCTTTAGCAGTTCCAAACCAATCCCAATACTCCGGGCGGATTCT
>CAISOI010000050.1 GCA_903886985.1 uncultured Chthonomonas sp. | reverse complement strand
CTATGAGACCCTTTGTCCGATTCCATGAAGTATCGAACTGCAGTCTTCAATCCACTAAAACTGAAATCGAAACTCTGCCCCAGCCAAGCTCTTGGAAACTGAATTGACTTTGGATTCCCAACTGATGCCAACTTATCAACCATTGGCCCTCCGGGATAAGCGAGTCCCATCAATCGGGCACATTTGTCGAAACATTCACCTGCGGCATCGTCCTTCGTTCGACCAATAACTAACTGCTCCCGGTATCCCGTAAAGTAGACAAGTTCGGTGTGGCCACCTGAAACAATTAGGGTAATAAATGGATAAACAAGGTCTGACTTTGCTAAAAAACTGGAGTGTAAATGTCCATCGAGATGGTGCACGCCGACAATCGGCTTCTTTTGGAGGTAAGCATATGACTTTGCAACCGTCACCCCGACTAACAGTGCACCCACCAAACCCGGGCGGTTGGTTACGGCTATGCCGTCGATATCCGCCCAAGTACACTTTGCGGATAACATTGCTTCATCTATGACTGGTAGAATCGTTTCAAGATGACGCCTTGAAGCTACCTCTGGAATAACTCCACCCCATCGAGAATGCAAATCCGCTTGACTTGCGATGATGTTGGATAGAACTGTAGTTCCATTCTGGACCACCGCCGCTGAAGTTTCATCACAACTCGTTTCAATCCCTAAAGTATTCATGAACTCCCATTCGAACCTGCAAATTGAGGTTGTCGATCGTCGACTGATACTCCAATGATCGCAGATTTTCCGCCCACATCACGACTGCATTCTCCTGATTGTCTGAATAATACTGTTGCAAGCATGAAACACCCTTAAACCCGTATTTTATGTAAAGGTTTTGTGCTGCAACGTTACTTTCCCTCACCTCAAGCGTAGTTCGCGAAGCTCCGATGTGTATTGCTTCTTCTAATAGGCGCCCCAACAACCTTTGACCAACCTTCTTACCTCGATAATTGGGATCGACAGCGATTGTAGTTATGTGAGCTTCATCCATAATTATCCACATTCCGGCGTACCCAATGACCTCGTCGCCTAGCTTTGCTACAATGTACACTGCGGAACGATTGTTCAACTCCGTCTGATACGCGTAGTCATGCCATGAGATTGGATAAGATGCCCGCTCAATTCGAACGACTGAATCGATATCTTTTTGCTGCATGGGTTGTACTGTAACTGGATCAACAAAAATTACCATTTGCGAAGTCAAACTCCCAATATGCAACACAGATTTACAAAATGTCGGTATATTATGATGCAAATATCCATTTGTACACTCAGCCACTACGGGCATTCCTGCATAACATAATTATGACATTTCGAAAACTTTCACACAATCATACTTCTTTAAGCCTTCTAACGGCAGCGATTGTCTTTTCAATAGCAGGCTGCGGTGAAGATAAATATAAAGGACTGAGTACTTCTCAAGTAGGCATTCAATCGTCTTCAACAGGAATGACTTCCGAACAAGTTGATGGAGTTGCAGGTGGTCACGGCGCGGAATCTGATCCTAGACGATTTGCGGTGAAGGCGAATCCTAATCAGGATTCAAACGAAATTCGCATTTTAAAAGCAGACCTATATTACAAATTCGAATGGGCTAGAAGAGTATTGGACGGTCACGTTGTTCCTCTTGACCTCCCCAAGGTTCTTGAAGATGTAAAATCCCGCTCTGCCAAACTCCCTGCCGACCGGGTCTCTTTTTTGGTAAAAGACATCGTTGGTCTGCTTCAAGATGGCCTTGATGCTGATAAATTGGAACAAGCGGAAAAGTCCTCTCCTACTGAGTTTGTTAGATCAAACTCGGATAAATCCTCGGATAGTTCGGACGACACTAAGCCTGAGAAAAAGCCGTTAGGGGGGCGTTCTAGATTGTCGATCAGCACGCGACAAGGTGAACGGGACAGGCTAATTCGCCTTAAAGACGTAGCAATTCGACGTCACCAGAGTTTTTCGATTATCAAATGGCAGAAGTTCGAAGAGGCTGGTGTTCGAACTCAAGAATTGGCACATGCTTTGGGAATACAATCGGACGATGCAGTTGGTACTGATCCGCAATCTCCCGGCTCTGCTGGACCACAGAATCCTAGATTGACTACACCAAATCCAACTCAATAACCTTCTGCTGTCTCTTCAATTATCTGAGCTACTCTATTGCTCCCTAGTCCATCCACAAGACGTTGACCATTATCTGACATCGCCATGCGAAGGTCTTTGTCAATGATCAAGCGTTGTACGCAATTTGCAATGTCTATCGTACTTGCCCTTTCGCCCCATCCCACGGTCAACATTGCTCCTTCCGCACAAAGAATTTCAGCTAGTTCAAATTGATGGTCTATCGATTGAGGAATGGCCACGGAAGGTATTCCAACTCGGCAGACTTCGTACATAGCTAGACCACCCGCAACTAAACAAATATCGTTTCGTTCATAGGCTGGTTGGAGTGACGGCAGCATATTGAGTACTTCGAATTTATAATGCACAGAACCCAAAACTCTTTGCAGGTCATCGTTGTGAACGAATGCGGGACCAGCCATGAATTCAACCTGTTCAATCGAGTTAACTAAACCCAATGCTTTGGCACATTTGACTGTCAAACCCGCTGCATCTGCACCTCCCATTACAACAAATATCCGAGTAGGGGTTTTAGCGAATGAGCGGGTCATATTGGCGGGAGAAGAGAAATCATCGGATAACGTGACGTAGCTTCCGCCTTCGTAAAGTTGAGTTGAACTCTCCAAATGATCTCGGTTTTGCTCCCGAACAAGTACGTTTATGATCGCCTTTGCACATGTGCGCCCTGAACCTCGATCGTCAAATGTCACAATGGGGAAGTTTGAATCTCTGACACAAGACATATCGTCATAATCTGTGTCTAACATGTCGATGATTAGGGCATCATAATGGTCGGACCGGATTAAAGGCAAAATCGCTGCTGATTTGAATTCTGGCTTCGCTCTGCCAGTATAGTCAATAGGGGGAATCCAGTGCATATGGACGGACGTGTCTGCAAAAATATGTTCTGCAGTACTATTCTGTCCAGTTACCAAATGGCACTCATGCCCTCTCGCAATGAGCTTATCGACAATCCGTCGGACACGAAACAAGTGTCCGGTTCCAATTGGATGTCCCCCATCAGCGCGAAAAAGGAATTTCAAGTCGTCTCTCTTCTCATCTGCAATTTCTACCTGTTAGTGTAGAATCAATTTCAAATGAAAACAGGTATCTACATCCATATTCCATTCTGCGAGCACAAGTGTTCCTACTGCGATTTCAATGCCTATTCAGGGTTACATGACCTAACTGCGGATTGTGTTGAGGCAATATGTTTAGATATCGCCCGTTCACCTTATGTTGGAACCGAAGTCGATACCGTATTTTTTGGCGGCGG
>CAISOI010000049.1 GCA_903886985.1 uncultured Chthonomonas sp. | reverse complement strand
GATGGGAAAAAGAAAATTGTTATAGTCCATCCAGGAGCTAATGAGCCATTTGTGCGCCAATGGGGAGCCGAACGATTTGCTAAAACTGCTGACGAACTCACTGGAAACCATGACTGCCAGATTGTTATTATGGGAAGCACAGAAGAGTCGGACGAAAGCACTAAAGTTGCATCGTTGATGCAACATAGACCCATTGTCTTGACTGGCGTTGCAGGGTTGCGTCAGGCTATGGGAGTACTTTCGCTTGCAAAACTGTGGGTAGGCAATGATGGTGGCATGTTGCACGCGGCAGTCGGATTGGGCCCCTCTACTATCAGCATATTTGGACCTACAAAAGCGCACCGTTGGGGATACGACACTCCCAGGCATCGAACCTTGGTTATGCACCCTGAAGAGAAACAGGCGAGTGCGGAGCGTATCAGGCAGTGTATTGACGAAATATCCGTCGAAAGCGTGCTAAGAGAGGCGACAAGACTGTTGGAGGCACAATCGTGAAAGTCGTCGGAATTATTCCTGCCCGCCTGGCAGCAACCAGACTAGCTAACAAGCCCCTGCTGGACATATGCGGCAAGCCCATGATTCAACGTGTATGGGAACAGGCAAAAGCTGCTGGTGTTTTGTCGGAAGTTATTGTCGCAACACCCGATGTGGAGATTTTCGAGGCAGTGCAGAAGTTTGGTGGTATTGCCGCTATGACCTCCGATAAACATCGATCCGGCACAGATCGCCTAGCTGAACTTGCTTCCACATCTGACGCAGATATCTTTGTCAATATTCAAGGAGATGAGCCGCTGATTGAACCGGGAACGATCGCTCTCGCTGTTCAGCCATTGTTAAATGATGCAGCACTTCCAATGTCTTCGCTAATGTGTGCTTGTCCCGAAGATGAATGGAATAACCCCTCTACCGTAAAAGTCGTATGCGCACTGAACGGGGACGCACTTTACTTTTCCCGATATGGATTACCATTTCTGAGAAACCCGGACTCGCCGACAAGACCCATGCAGCACATCGGCCTTTATGCTTATAGACGGGAATTTCTACTAACTTTTTCCTCACTCCCGCCGGGCCGATTGGAAACGACGGAATCACTTGAGCAGTTGAGAGTATTGGAGAATGGGTTTCGCATTAACATGGTTGAGGTGAACAAAGCCCCGTTGTCGGTGGACACTTATGAAGATTTGCTGCGAGTTATTTCTATCTTAGAAGGAAAAGCCATCAGCTAAATATGACCTTAATCCATTCGCTCCATGTCAGAAATCAAAAGTGACTTGGTGTCCGTCGGAGCAACCTCTGCCTGTTCTGTTGGGATTTGCGCGTCCATTTTCGTATCCTTAGCAGGCTCTTTGTTGGACTGGTCAAGAGCGTCCGCTGCCCTTTCTGCCTCTCTGAGAGAGACCATTGCGAGCGTTGGCAGACATCGCAACGCGGAGTCTTTAATCAGTAGTTCTGCCGGGGTCTTCGCATTTATCTCTGCCAATCTCCGAACAGATGCAAGGCAGCTTTTATTGCCGAAGTGCTCTAGAGCCTTCAGCATCGAACATCTTAACTGAACTTCTCCGGAAATCGGAGCGTTTCGCTCAGAAACGTTACTCGACGAAGTGGAATCCCCAGTTTTTTGCAATCCGCCGATGTCTTTGTCTAGAACTTCACAAATCGTGGCCAATCTATTGGTGTCTAGTTCCGCATCAGGCACCCGATGCAAGTTAGGGAGAACTTTATTTAGTGCACAGATCACGGCCTTGCGTACGGCTGGATCTTCGATGTTGAGCGAATCGACAAGAGTGCAGGCCGAATCCAGCGATCCATCCTGAGCCAAATTCTCGATGATTGGTATGGCCTCAGATTGGCGATTAGTAATCAATCTATACGTACCCGCAATTAGGACCAGATCGACCAGCGAGATAGCTACGTAACGGAGAACATGAGAACTTGATTGGTCATAATACCGCTGTATGATTGCCATCGACAACACACCAGCACCAAACAATACAGCGATCGCTATCGCGCAACGCTGATAGTATTTCTCATTTTCGTTCGCAACCGCTTGGACGTCGGCGAGGGCAATGGAGTCACTACCTCGCAATACGGAGGAACTGGAACTTATACTCACGCTATCCTTCAATTGCTCATTGTCTGTCATATGGTTGTTCGCCGCGTTGGCTAGATTATCGATTGAGGGCTCGGTTGGAATTATTACAGGAATTGGCACTGCTTAGCTCATTTCGCACAACAATCTTAATATCCCTGTTTCGACTGCCATAGACCCAAACTCTGAGATAAAGTTCGGATGATGCCCCATTTCCGGGCGCTTAGAAACCATCTTGTATTGTGGGATAGTCTACGTCTGGCAGTCATTGAATGAAGTTACAAAGATATTAGCGAGTCATCACTAAGTATCCTACTTAATTTGTTCATCCGTAACAAATTTCTCAGCAATGTTACTCGGGAATTGAATTGGCCTGCCCGACTTACTGATAAGCATCTGCGTTGTTTCACCCTCTGCTATTTCGTTGTCACCGTTCATAACAACGTACTTCAGCTTGAGAACGCTGCGTTTGATCGATAGAACCCATACAAAGATGGTGATAAGGTCGTCGTATGCCGCAGGTTTTTTATACCTGCACCTTGCCTCTACAACAGGTAGGAACAGACTGTTTCTTTCCATTTGGGCATAATCAATACCTTTTACACGACAAAACTCACTTCTTGAAGCTTCAAACCAGACAAGATAGTTCGCATGGTGAGCAACCTGCATTTGATCTGTTTCAAAATATCGCACTCTTAAACTATAGGGAACAGCTTCCGCTGGAACGTTCGACATTAAAGCCCACTCCAAAGCTAAAACAGGTTACCGTATATCACATCTCGCGTTACGCACAAGAACAGCCGGGCGGAAAATCCGTCCGGCTGACCTATTGCATAATGTCAGTGTCAAATTACTTCTTTGCCAATGCGAGACGCTTGGAAACTTCATTCCAGTTCAAGACATTCCACCAAGCTTTAAGGTAGTCTGGTCGCCGATTTTGATAATGAAGATAATAGGCGTGTTCCCACACATCAACTCCAAAAACTGGAATCTGACCGTCCATTAGAGGACAATCCTGATTTGCGGAGGAGGTTACCACCAACTTGCCGTTCTCAACAAGCACCCATGCCCAGCCAGAACCAAATCGCTTTGTACCCGCTTCGTTCACTTTCTCTTTAAGGGTATCAACGGAACCAAATGCACCATTGATGGCGTCTGCTAACTCACCGGTCGGTGCGGTGGGCCCACCGGGAGACATGATCTCCCAGAACATGGTGTGATTGTAGTGCCCCCCACCATTGTTTCGCACAGCAGTACGGATTGACTCAGGAACATTGTTGATATCTCTAAGTAACTCTTCAATAGACTTTGCCTGAAGATCGGCATGATCTTTGAGAGCCACGTTCAGGTTCGTCACATAAGCAGCATGATGCTTATCGTGATGAATCTGCATGGTTAATGTATCGATATGTGGATCAAGTACCGCATAATCGTAAGGCAATTTGGGCAAAGTAAAATCTGCCATTGAACTTCATCTCCCTCTAAATGGTGCTTTCACCGCACCGCACAGTACAGCAGTTAAAAATCCCAGATATACAGAATGCCGATATCCCATTAGATACGAAATTGGGAATACCGCACCACTGAATTCAGTTCTGAATACCCTTAGAGTCTACCCGATTTTGGATGCGACGAGCCGCCTTTGTTGTTCCAACGATACCAACAATAGTTGCAAATCTGAAGGCGTTATTCCGGGTATTCGTGATGCCTGTCCAACGTTATTCGGCCGAATTCGCCCCAATTTTTCTCGGCCTTCCATTGAAAGCGCGTTCAAACCGACATATTGGAAATCATCAGGAATGTGTACGCCTTCTAATTTCGAGGCGTCCAATATCTGGCTTTCCTGACGTGCAATATATCCTTCAAATTTTGACTGTATCTCTACTTGCTCAGCTACAAATCGGTCTATAACTTCTTCGGAAGGAAAGTGCTCCTGAACAAAATTATAATGAAGTTGAGGACGACGCAGCAATTCTTGAACGCTTACCTTCGTCCCAACAGGTGCAGTCCCCAACGATCGCAACCGATCGTTGTCCCGCATTGTTACGAATGTATTCGTAATCCTGTGGAGTTCCTTCTGGATTGCATCCCGTTTAGTTGTAAACCGCGACCATCGGTCATTCGCGATTACGCCGACTTCTCGGCCAATCGGAGTCAGCCTCAAATCCGCATTATCGTGGCGTAGAACAAGCCGATACTCAGCACGGGATGTCAACATCCTGTATGGGTCCTCAACTCCTTTTGTAACAAGATCATCCACAAGTACGCCGATATAGCTTGACTGCCGGTCAAGCGTAATCGGTTCCCTGTGCTGTGACCGCAGAGCGGCATTAATACCAGCGAAAAGACCTTGCGCGCCTGCCTCTTCATATCCAGATGTACCGTTTATCTGCCCTGCTAGAAAAAGCCCCGCAGCTAACTTGCTCTCCAACGTCGGCTCTAACTGATCTGGATAAGCCATGTCATATTCAACGGCGTATCCCGGACGAACCATACTCACATGTTCCAATCCTGCCATTGATTGTAGAAACTTAATCTGAACATCCGCGGGCAGACTGGTGCTCATTCCCTGAACGTACAGCCAATCGCTATCCCATTCTTCTTGCTCTAAAAAGACAGGATGCGATTCTTTCGCCGCAAACCGCACAACCTTGTCCTCAATGCTAGGGCAGTAACGCGGACCAATCCCAGAAATCTGACCCGAATACATCGCGGATTGGTGTAGATTTTCGCGGATGATATCGTGAGTTGTAGTATTTGTATGGGTTTGCCAACATGGTAACAATTCTCTTAGGGGGTTCAATCGATCGCTCATAAAGCTAAACGGAGGGCAATCTTCAGATGGAAATGCTTCTACGAGATCCCAATTTACAGTTTGCTTATCAATACGAGGAGTTGTGCCAGTCTTAAACCGCCCCAACCGAATTCCAAGTTGTTGCAACGAGGTTGAAAGCCCTTTGGCTACCCCTTCTCCGTGCCTGCCACCAATGGTCTTTTCGGTACCGCAATGCATAAGGCCATTTAGAAATGTTCCTGTCGTAATAACAACAGAACCAGCGAGTATTCTTGTACCGTCATCGGTTGCAACACCTATGACTTCAAGCGACCTCAAATTGGTAATGGGGGCATCTATCAGCGAAATGGTGCGGTGCGACTCCTTCGTCAATAACTCTTCAACCTTGACCTGAAGGAGTGTGATGTTGGGAGCGGATTCCAAGGCGCGTCGCATCGCCTTCGGATAAAGAGACTTGTCTGCGTGTGCCCTTAAAGTCTGCACTGCCGGCCCCTTACCGGTACCAACATACCTAATGTGAGTAAGGGTCTCGTCGGTGGCGAGGCCCATCTGGCCCCCCAGTGCATCTATTTCGCGAGCAAGATGGCCCTTTGCCGGACCACCAATAGAACAGTTACACGGCATATGACCTATTCGATCAAAGTTGAGAGTTGCAACACCTACGCGGCACCCCATACGAGATGCCGCAAGTGCCGCTTCACAGCCAGCATGTCCCGCACCAACCACCAGGACATCAAAAATAAGTTCGGAATCAGCAGAGTTCATAGAATGATTATATCACGCCGCTATATCCGACTTCGCCGCATTACCCACTGGAGTACTTCTCAATGGAAGGATTTGGTCGATATCCATAACACTTGTAGAGATAATACGTGTGTACAGGCTCGTTGTAAAGGGGAACACGGAAAACATCGATTTCCTGTTTGACTGGAACCACTCGATCAAATATTAAATGTAATTCCGGTAACTTGGGATCATCTGAAGCATGATCATCCACAATAAGCGCACTATCGCCCGGTTTAGGACGGAATTCATCTTGCCACAGGTAGTAACTGTTTTTACGTGTATTCAAAAACCAGCAAAATGCGTGAGGTTTGTCCTTCATATAGAATGCCATTCGGCTCGCATTATCATAGGTCACCGCTCCAACGTGAATTGGATGACCAATCTCCGATTCCATCGCAATTCGCTCACGATCCGCGACTACCCCTAACTCTTGCCCACCATAAAGAATGTTCATCGTGTCAAACTTCATGGGAATTCCAACGTGTAAGAAAGCACGAGCATCCGGCCAACTGATCATGGTGGTAATAAATCCACATAGGGCAAGTGCTGATAAGGGCAAAGGCGCTTTGAATAGCTTCAGCGCATTTTGTGACGATCTAATCTTGTCGTCATAATCCACTTTTGTCCTAGCATTCCATTCCAGTCGTGCAACCCACAACAATGGTGGAGTCAGCCATCCACAAATTGCCCAATTGGCCTGGACCTTACTCTTCGCCGTCATCGAAACGAACAGGATTAGAACCGGTCCACCCATGCAAAATGCGTACCACAACCTGTCACCAATCTCCGTTTTGCGTAGTTTTGATGCCCAAACTAAAGCTGAGATCATTACGAAGAAGAGAATGGGAGACATTAAGGCGAATTGGGAGCCTACAAAATCACCGAGGCGGTGATAGAACGGATGATCAAGACCTTTTCCGGTTAGAATGAACAGATGTCTGAACGTCGCCCATTCATGAGACGATTGCCAGAAGAGATTCGGGGAAAATACGACAAATGCCAACAAAAAGGCGAGCCAAGGCTGAGGCTTTGACAGCCAATGGCGGTGCTGACGCATCAACAAAAACATCAAAAGGCATGGTGCCAACACCAACATAGTGTGCTTGGACAATAATCCAAGCCCGAAACTCAGCCCCGCTAAATACCACCCAACTCGGCACTCTATAAAGACAGAGCGCGCCGCGAAATACATTGTTGCGGTCCAGAACAGAACTACAAGAGGATCGTATGTCGCAATAAAAGCACCCGCAAGTGCCAAAGGCGTGATTGACGACACAATTAGAGACAGAAACGCATTCGTCTTGCCAAACAGCAACTTTGCCAAAAGGTAAGTGAAATATTGAATGCCAAAGCACGCTACAACGATTCCAAATCGGACTCCGAGTACAGTGTTGCCAAATAGCAAACAGGAGCCACGGATCCACCATG
>CAISOI010000048.1 GCA_903886985.1 uncultured Chthonomonas sp. | reverse complement strand
CGTTCCAGAGGCAAGCCGTTTGGAAATCTCTATCGAACATCTGAAACGCATTGGTGGAAGTTCGCTAACCGATAAGAACATTGCCGTGACCGACGCGGACCTTTCCAATGACGAAATACCCAGTTCCTATGTGCCATTTCGAAATGCACACATTCTCTCCATCGCGGTAAGTTGGGCTGAAGTGAGAGGTGCAAGCAAAATCTACATCGGTGCAGTATATGAGGATAGCAGCGGTTACCCCGATTGCCGACCTGAATATTACGACGCTTTTAATCAGGTTATCGCCAAAGGTACCGCAAAGGGAAATATCCGAATAGTCACCCCTATCATCTATTTGACCAAAGAACAGATCATCCTCAAAGGCGTCGAACTCGAAGCCCCACTTAACCTGACTTGGTCCTGTTATCAAAATAACGACAAGGCATGTGGTGTTTGTGACTCATGTGCTCTGAGACTCAGGGGATTCCAGAGGGCTGGCTTGGCGGACCCCATCGATTACGCGATACGACCTACTTATTAAATCTGCTGTGCCCACCACAGGAGGAGTGAATAATTATTAAATCACATTGGGTAATGGCACTTTTTTTATCGGTTATCCTGTTACAGGAAGCCGGAGCGCAAACTGCCACAAAGCCCACTCCAGCGTTGTCGCCTGCTCCCTTCAAAGTCACGCGTGTCGGGGATAAGCCGATCATCACTCCCGATCTCGATCCCAGTATCGGAACGAATATCAATGGACCAAGCATCATTCGCGTACCCAAATGGGTAGAAAGGCCTCTTGGGAAATATTATCTCTATTTTGCAGCGCACAACGGACGCTCCATCAAATTGGCGTATGCAAATGCCGTTAGCGGACCTTGGAAGATTTATTCGGCGGGTGCACTCTCACTCGAGAAGTCCTATTTCACTGATCACATTGCATCGCCAGACGTTGTTGTGGACAAAGAACACAAAGAAATTCGGCTCTATTACCACGGCCTAACCCCTACAGAACGAAGCCAACATACGCGGGTGGCTATCTCCCGAGAGGGGCTCCAATTCACAGCAAAGGAAACGCCTGTTCAAAATGGGAGTGCTTATTGGAAGCTGTTCAAAGAAGGGGAATACTGGTACGCGCTCTCAATGCCAGGCAGGCTCTATCGATCGAAGACCGGCACGGATGTTTTCGAACCAGGGCCACAACTCTTTCCTACTTCACCCGTTTTTATTCATTGTGGGCTGTGGCGCAAGGGCGATGAACTATTCGTCTTCTATACGCGCACGGGAGATACACCAGAACGAATTGTTATGTCAAAAATGACGGTCAATGAGGATTGGTCGACCTGGAAACTAGGCCCACCATTTCATGTCCTCGCACCGGAGAATGAATACGAAGGCAGTGATCTTCCAGCGAAAACTGCCACCATCGGCGCAGTCGATGTTCGGATAAATGCTCTGCGCGACCCGCACATATTTGTGGACGAGGGGCACATCTATCTGCTTTATGCGGTTGCAGGAGAATCCGGCATAGCACTCGCTGAAATTACAGAGAACTAACGCACCCGCTTTTTGTTTACAGCAGCCTTTCGCGCATCCTTCGGAATCATAAAGTCGCCTGGGTTTACGAATTTCCGTAATTCCGCAATTTCATCACGAAGCTGTGCCGCCCTCTCGAAGTCGAGTGCCTTTGCACACTCCTTCATCTGCTTCTCCAGCGCACCAATGACTTCGACAACTTGGTCGATTCCCATCTGCTGCGCCGCGATTTTCGATGCATTGTTGGCACTTGCTCGATACGAAGCCTTCTCTTCCGCCACGTAATCCGCCGCACCGATAATTTCACGAACAGCCTTCACCACGGTAAACGGCGTGATATTGTTCTTTTCGTTGTACTCAATCTGAACCGCTCGGCGCCGATTGGTCTCACTTATAGCGCGTTCCATCGAACCAGTGATATTGTCTGCATACATGATCACCAAGCCGGACAAGTTTCGAGCCGCTCGTCCAATCGTCTGGATCAAGGAGGTGTCAGAACGGAGAAATCCCTCTTTGTCTGCGTCTAAAATCGCGACCAACGAGACTTCAGGCAGGTCAAGACCTTCGCGCAAAAGGTTAATTCCTACGATAACGTCATAAACACCCATTCGCAGATCGCGCAGAATTTCGGTGCGTTCAATGGTCTTAATATCACTGTGGAGATAGTTGACCTTAATATTCAACTCCTCAAGGTAGGCCGTCAGATCCTCAGCCATACGCTTGGTAAGGGTGGTAACGAGAACTCTCTCACCGGACGCAGTCCTCTTCCGTATCTCTGTAATCAAGTCATCAATTTGCCCCTTGGTAGGCTTCACAACAATTTCTGGATCCAACAGACCCGTCGGGCGGATAATCTGTTCTACGGTCTGATCACTGTGCTCTTTTTCATAGGGTCCTGGAGTTGCGGAGACAAGCATAGCCTGTTTCACGCGCTCTTCCCATTCATGAAATTTGAGTGGTCGATTGTCATAAGCCGAAGGCAATCGAAAGCCGAAATCGATTAGAGTATCTTTTCGCGCCTTGTCTCCCGCGAACATCCCACGCAATTGAGGCAACGTCTGGTGTGACTCATCCACTACCACCAGAAAGTCCTCAGGAAAATAGTCGAAAAGCGAATTCGGTGCGGTTCCCGGCTCACGACCATCCATGTAGCGACTGTAATTCTCAATGCCGGAACAGTAACCGAGTTCCTTCATCATTTCGATATCAAATCGCACGCGCTGTTCAATGCGTTGAGCCTCGATAAGTTTGTCCTGAGACTTGAATCGCGCCACGCGCTCGTTCATCTCAGCGTCGATCTGAATAATGGCGTCCTCAAGCCGCTCTGCGGAGGTTACGAAGTGACTGGCAGGAAATACCGAAACGCTGTCTCTGGAGCCGAGGATCTCTCCTGTGAGGTGATCGACAAGTGTAATCTTCTCGACCTCATCTCCAAAAAATTCGACACGGATAATGACTTCTTCATCGATAGGCTGGATCTCCAGAATATCACCCTTAACTCGAAAAGTCCCGCGTTGCAGCTCCATGTTATTACGCGTGAACTGCATATCTACCAAACGATGTAACGCCTCTTCACGATCGTATTCGACTCCTCGACGGAACGTACAGATGATCTTCTTGTACTCTTCCGGTGAACCAAGTCCATATATGCAGGAGACCGATGCGACGATGATGACATCCCGTCTCTCCAATACTGCCTGAGTCGCTGAGTGACGCAAACGGTCTATGTCGTCATTAATCTGCGCGTCTTTTTCAATATAGGTGTCTGACTGTGGGATATATGCTTCCGGCTGGTAATAGTCGTAATAGGAGACAAAATACTCAACGGCATTATCGGGAAAGAAGTCACGGAATTCTGAACAGAGCTGGGCGGCAAGGGTTTTGTTATGCGCCATCACCAAAGTTGGCCGTTGTAATCGCTCAATGACATTTGCAATGGTAAATGTCTTACCGGTACCAGTAGCACCGAGCAAAGTCTGAAATCGATTTCCAGAGTGAATACCAGCGACAAGCTCATCTACTGCTCGGGGTTGATCGCCTCGGAGTTGATAATCAGATCGAATCTTGAATTCCATAAATGAGCTGCCTCCGAGTGATCGAAACTACAAATAGGTAGATATTATTATACCATAATTCAAATATGAGAGAGTTTACTTGAGGCGGTCGTACAAATGACGCCACTACTAAAAGGAGTTCTCATGTAGCATCTTTATACGATTTTGCGACGCTACATTGCGTCAAATATTGCATCTCTGCTCCAATCATTTCCAGCGGACATAGTCCCGTGTTTCACGCGATCATTGACGGGTTGTTGATTTTGTTGTTACAATGACTTCAATATTATTGTCGGTTCATTGCACTATTTTGACCGCTCGAAAGGCGATATCATGGCAGATCACATCTCGCGTCGTGCTTTTCATCAGGCTCTACTAACAGGCGGCCTCTCGGCTGGAGCGATAGTCTCGGCTTTCGGACAAGCACCCACTGTTCAGGCACCGGCAACGCAAGCTCCTAAACCTGCGGCAGACCCTACTGAAGAAGTCCGAGACTATCCCGCACCTAAATTTAAACCCAACATCCGAAAGCCACGCCTGAGTGCAACGTTAAACCAAGACTTTGTCATTTATGCCCACTCAGAGTTAGATATGGTAAAGCTGCTGCTGGATAAATATCCGACTGTCTTGAACGCAGTAGTAGATTGGGGAAATGGCGACTTCGAATCAGGCATGGGCGGTGCATCCCACCTCGGCAGACGAGATATCGTCACGTACTTGATTGAACGAGGGGCCAGACCCGACATATTCACCTGGGCTATGCTCGGCAGATTGGACATTGTGAAGCCGCTGATTACCGCGCACCCTGCATTGGCCGATGCAAAAGGTCCACACGGTATCACACTTCAAACCCATGCGAAAATGGGCGGCAAAGAGGCAGAAGAGGTCTTCAAATATCTGGAAAGTATCAAGAAGGCCTAATGAACCGATCAATCTTTTGCGTTATTTTCGCGGCACTGTTTCTGGGTGCAACACCAACATTTGCTCAGACCACCGGCCCTGCAAAAGGATCTCTGGTAATTGTGGGCGGGGGCGGACTCCCCAAGCCCATTCGTGACAAATTTGTCGAACTCGCAGGCGGTCCCGATAGCCAATTTATCGTGATTCCAACCGCAAATGAGGACGAGATCGATCTTCCCAAAGAAGAAGCCCGATTTGCAACGATGTTTGGCGTTAAACACGTCACCGTGATCCATACTCGCGATCCCAAAATTGCCAATACAGAAGAGTTTGTCAAACCGATTAAATCGGCAAGCGCAGTCTGGTTCGACGGTGGAAGACAGTGGCGTATTACAGATGCATTTTTGGGTACCCGCACAGAAAAAGAAATCCGTGCTGTTTTGGACCGTGGCGGTGTGATTGGCGGAAGTTCGGCGGGAGCCACCATTCAAGGATCCTATCTTGTCCGAGGCTCGACCACTGAAAACACCACCATGATGTCCAAAGGGCATGAAATTGGTTTTGGTTATGTCAAGAATGCCGCAATCGATCAACACATTATCAGCCGAAAGCGCGAAGGTGACTTGGTACCTGTAGTTAAAGCGCACCCGGAATTGCTCGGTATTGGCATTGACGAGGCCACGGCGGTAATTGTAAAAGGCGATACTTTTGAGATCATGGGGCGCAGCAAAGTTGCAATTACGGATGGCGCAGATCACGATGGTAAACCTTATTTTCTGCTATCCGTCGGAGACAAATTTAATCTCAAAGAGCGCAAAGTAATTACTCCCGCAACCAAGCCAACCGGAGCACCTTGACAGATTTGACAACTTGCCCTTATAATAGTTTAACCAAATTGAAGTCGCACGTATATTGAAGAGAAATGACAAAAAGCTTTACAAGTGAATATCCCATCCAATCGGTAGATTGCGCCCTTATGAATTTATGGGGCGTAAACCGAGGTTTCGGGTTGCGCGGGTCGCACCTGTTGAGACGACTGGAGTTTGCTTTACAGCATCTCCACCACTACTCTGTCTTCCACTCTCAATCAGTGCAATGTGTTGTGTGACCCGCTCTCTACCGTAAGGTGATGGCGGGTTTTTGTGTTTTATAGCCTCAGAGAAATTGAATTCAAGAAGCAAATCGAATTAGTGAGTATAGAAAGGAATCAGGATGGGACAGGAAGTTTTAGTGCTTAACAGCGATTTTGAGCCGCTCAATGTATGCCATATGCGCCGAGCGTTGACTATGGTTTACCTTGGCAAAGCAGATGTATTGCATGAAAATACGTCGCACGTAGCCATGATCGACGGCTGCGTGACAGTCCCATCTGTAGTTAAATTGCGCCACCATGTCAGGCGCCCCTTGCCGGAGTTAAAGTTGTCACGTCGCACGGTTTTTGCGCGAGATGCGTTCACTTGCCAGTATTGCGGATTGGTCTCGAAGGATTTGACCATCGACCATGTCATTCCGCGCCGACACGGAGGCAAAACCTCCTGGGACAACGTCGTTGCATCGTGTCGAAAGTGCAATATGAAGAAGAGTGATAAGTATCTGCACCAAACGTCGATGAAACTGGCATCGGTACCGCGTCGACCGAGGTACATTCCGTACATCAGTCTGACAAAGTATCTGTCAGGTCGCAAGATTGATGTCTGGAGAGATTACCTGCCGGTATTTGTCGACATTCACGACACAATCTACTAAAGCTCAAAAATGACCAGCCCTCAAAGGTTGGTCATTTTTTGTAAGCGGAGAGTGCCGATTTCATAGCGCTCAGATACGATTGTGTCCGGATATTTCCGATACTTTGCATGATGGGATTGCCTTTAGAAGAAACGAAAACAGTACATGGAATTGCGCTCACATTGAACCGTTTTGCCAGAACAGGGTAACGATCTACATCGACCTGCACACAGACAAAAGAGTCGCTCAGGGCTCGGACGGCTGGGTCAGAAAGCGTTTCATGTTCCATCTTGCGGCAAGGTTCACACCACACTGCATTGAATTCCATGAGTATCGGCTTGCCACTCTGCCTGGAAATGGTCACCGCTTCTGTATAATCGTGGACCCAATGAAAAGTTGTTGGCTTTTTGGCGCGGGTACTGAAAGCGACAGTAATGGCGGTTATTAGAAAAACGCAGAGCCATCCCCCAAGCAGAAGAGACCTCGTTTTCCTCAGGGAACTGGATGAAAAGTTTGATTTTACATGAGTCGGCATTATCTGGACCTATTTGCGCTCGATAGTACTAACCTTACCCGCATAGTATGCGAACGGCATCGCTAATCCAGTATTATATCGCCCTTGTGTCTCAAACGTTTCAGTGCTTCCGCAATCATCGTGAAGCCTTCTACGGTATTGGTAATAGGTCCACTACGCCCGGTTTGGTAGAGTATTGCGGTGGTGGGAGCTAGCTCTAAGTCGCTGGCGAGGTACGCACACTGTCCCCCCGGAATAGCCACAAAGACCTCTTCCG
>CAISOI010000047.1 GCA_903886985.1 uncultured Chthonomonas sp. | reverse complement strand
GCCAATAACAACATTCTCCTTTCCTACTGCAATGACCTTCTCTCCTACGGTGATTCCTTTCGTTATCTCCTACTTTTTTTAACTGCTTTTGATTGTGTCTAAAATTTCCGCAATGCTCATTCATGAGGAGGACCCGCAGTGTGGCCATTTGGATATCCTGCGTTCCAGTTAAAAATGGTTCCGGCTAGCCTGCCATAAAGTACATCATGGTCAATGATTTTCGCAGGTGGTTTTAGCGTAACGACATGTCCATCCGCGGCTGCCACATTCAGTTTGCCATCGTGGGGAGTATTGTGGCGCTCGGGTTGGGTGTAAAGATCGCCGTAGAGGATTGCTCCCACAGCAGGTTTGGATTTGAATGGACCGCCTTCTACTATCATGGCCGTTTGCGCAGGAATCTCAAGGTTATCTATCGGGTAGGGGCCAGTGGAGAACTTCCCGAAAAACCTTTCATTGAGGGTATAGCTTGAGGGCATCGGATAGCCGTGAGTGGATTCCTTTACGTCAGTCATTGGCAATAATGGGCAGAAGAGTTTCTCGTCTTGGGCTAAATAGGAGTGAAGGAGATCCACCCACGTGCGCCACTTGTTGGAACCTAAACTGTAATCTCCCATGGGTAGGCAGCCGTCATGATCCTGGCCATATAAGAGTAAGGCAGTAGACAACCTTCTCTCAATGGTGATGCAGGCAACCTTTTGTGATTCGACCCGTTCGGTTTCCATCATTGCACGCGCGACGACTGCCAACACGGCGACCAACGGAATGAGCAACCAGATGCTCTTGGATTTGCCTGTAGGCTTGTTATTTGGCTGAGGGTTTTCGAGTTGCACTGCGAGTAACTTTCGGTTTGGCGGTAGTTGGGACTTCAGAATCATCGCTCTCCACGGCTGGTTTGCGCGTTCGTGGTTTGGCGGAGGCAGTTGTAGAAGGCGACTTAGGTTGCGCGGGCCGAGTTGTGGTGGACCGTTTTCGAGGAGCGGGTTTATTTGAAGGGGGTGGGCCGAAGATGCGCATCATCAGAGCTTGCCCCTTAGTGCTTCGCCCCCAAGCAATAAAGATGGCAAATGAAATTATTACAGATATAGCGATGCTGGGACCAAATGACACACTTTGACTCCGTGCAGAATTTTGTGTTTACCGTTCAATTTACCCTGTCGGGGCAATGCCGGGGAGCCAGTTGGCGATTCTGGCATTGTATTTTTCTCTTAGTTCAGGTTATTTCTTGCCGTATTGAAGCCTATCCAGAAAGAGATAGCGATCTCGATGTGTTTCGATTTCGGGATGAGTATTGACGTCTATTCGCATGAGATTTGCTGGTTTGCTGTGGGTGACTGTTTTCCATTCGGGCAGACCGGTGCCATTCGGATTGCCGGTTTTGATGAAGTTTGCAAAGTACTGCTGCATCACGGTCGAGACTTTTCTGTCGTCATCGGTCCAATTATAGACCTTGTTGCCGTCAAGATTCCCCAATGCATACTCGATTTCTACTGAATGGGATGCTCCCGGCTGTCCCGGTCGCGGCTTGCAAAACAGGTAACGATAGGTTGGTTTTGATCCACCTGTTTTACTGTGAATGTCGATCCACTTCCAGGTGCCGTAGGAGATGAACCTATCCCCGGCGAGTGCAACTGCGGTGTCCCGCGCTTCCTCATTTGTGGTTGCGGAATAGAGACTGGCGGCCTCATCGGCGTCCGTTGCATAGAGGCGACGCACCGCCTTGTCCAGCGCGGATGGGGTGGGAGGTGTATTTCCTAAGATGGATTGATAACTGCTTTCCCACGAATTCCAGCCTGCCAGAAGCGGGACATGTGCCTGTTCGCCGGCGGCATAAATATCGTCAGCACTTTTTGGCAGCAGGTAGCCGTCCGTACAGAGTCCAAACCTGTAAGGAGTGGGCTTCATTACTTCGGAGAGCTTTTCCGCAGACAATGTCCGAAGGGCAGCCAGATTTGCAGCACCCAACTCTTGGGCGAAGGCGATGCCCTTCTTTTCGGCTTCCTCTCGGGGCAGGGCGCTCATGCCCCTGCCGAAAATTGCGCCACTTTCACCGATTGCGCCGGCAATCAGTTTACGGGCGAGAGGAGTTGCCATCTGTACGCTTACGGAATAGGAACCAGCAGACTCGCCCCCGATGGTAATCTTTTTGGGATCGCCACCAAAAGCCGCGATGTTTTTGCTGACCCACTGGATGGCGGCACTCTGATCGAGAAGCCCGTAATTGCCACAAGCGTGATTGGGCGATTCAGCGGTCAATTCGGGATGTGTGAAGAAGCCGAAAATTCCGAGTCGATAGTTGATTGTGACGACGACAATGCCTTTACGCGCCATGCTCTCGCCATCATACCGAGATTCGGAGCCATCTCCAGCGACAAAGCCGCCACCATAGAAATAGACCAAAACTGGCAGCTTTTCTTTGGGTGACTTAGCAGGGGACCAAACATTAAGATAAAGACAGTCTTCGCTCATGCCATTGGAACGGAAAATCATGTCACCAAATATGGCAGGCTGCACCGCGCGCGGTCCGAACTTATCCGCTTTACGAACTCCTGTCCAATTTGGAGCAGGTTGCGGCGCTTTCCAGCGCAAGTCTCCTACAGGAGGAGCAGCAAACGGGACGCCTTTGAAAGATTGAATGCCTGAACCTGGCTCAATCATACCTTCGAGTATGCCGCCGGCTACTTTTACCCGTGGGTTGGTATCGACAGGTAAATTGACCGACATAATGAGTGCTCCCAGAAGTGCGATTAGGTTCATTGCAGATTCCCCTTGGTGTGTTGTCATTAGGATACCTTTAGGAGCAAGTACTTGTGATTTGTGCAGCTTTTGTGTGCTATTTGGCAGCAACTCATCGAAAGCGAGGGAGGACAGGTCTGCCCGTTCGCTG
>CAISOI010000046.1 GCA_903886985.1 uncultured Chthonomonas sp. | reverse complement strand
CTTAATCGACCACTTTCTCTTCGTGTTGACAGAATTCGTATGTGTACATTGGTATAGCTTTTAAGAGCCTCTAGACCAGGCCCAATGGGTTCACTAGGGTCTAATTGCGTGAGTAAGTCTTTCGATCCGCACGCAACAATCAACGCTGTCATGTTGGTACGTTGTTCATCGATAAATTTATCGTTTACCAACTCAGATTCTGAAGGTTCATAATCTGCAATGATGAAAGTTATTAATTGACGCTCATGGTCAACATAGTATCCATCGAGAATTGCAGTTGATCGCCCGAGTTTCCGTTGAAAATATGCTTGTTCGAATGTTGGCAACGTGCCATTGTCTTCAAGCGCTTCTCCAACCATTGTGGCAAACGTATCACGCGATAGCCCTCCCGAGTATAATCGTTTTGCTTCTACTTCTTGGAACAAAAACTCACGATCTAGCATTTTGAGTACCCCATAGCAGTGAATGTTTTAGGAAGCAGGCTACCAGTTTGTAATCTGAGAGTGCTATGGACTTAGTCTGTTGACGCAATATTCTATTCATCTTCTTCACCACTGTCCTCAGCAGATTGGCCGTTTCGCTCCGTCCATGCAACCGTGTTTATGGCCCATTGTATTGGTGTTGAGACTAAAGCATCACACGGAGGGATACTTAGCCCCAATGCGACAAGACATAGAATTTGTGGATAAGGATCGATATTCTGGACTGCCTTAATGTCTGGATTGATATAATGGATCATGAGTAACGGCTTTGTACGACGGCGACGGTAATAGCAGTCGGCAATATTTCCACTATTCTTAGTGTTTGGATCTGCCCTGTGGTCTTCTTGTGCGGCAGCAATTTGATCTGGTAATAGTCCCGCCATTTCTGCACCACGGCTTGCAACACGCATCTTACCTGCATTGATCCGAATGGTTCCGCGTCCGAGATAATCGTCACAGGATCTTCGCTGTAATTTGAACTTGTGAGTTCCAGATGTAAATGTTTGATCGCTCTGTCCGGTGTAGACTGCAACGTGCCAATCGGTAAAGCCTTCAGTAGCAAGTCTAGATACAAGATTTGCCATTGTTTCGGGTTTCCAATATTCATTTAATCGATCGCTATATCTAAAAGCCCGCAGGTAACTGGATACCTCCTTCCATGAGAGTATTCCAAGAAGAGTATTTCCAGGTTTGGATTGCTTGAATTGCATGTCCTTGATAAGTTGGTCCGTCAGAGAAATATTGAATTCGGTATCACTCAGGTTTACTGTATGCGTTTCAATTAGTTCGTCTTGTAGATCGACGCATTCTGTGACAATCCGTGCATTTCGCATTTTATTGCTGGCGGTAACAGCAAATGTGGCGGAGTGCCGACGGACACGCAGTCCAAAATCTAGAGGTTTGCGCCCCTGTCTCGCCATCTCATAGAACTTTAGATACAACTCTGTTGTTACGTCGTTGACGTAGGAGTACCGTTTTTGGCTTTCTTCAGTCATGTAGATACGACACAGATCTGCGTAGTCATCCCGATAGCCAAACCACCGTCCCATTTGCAGTAAGGTGTCGTAGGCACTTGCATTACGGAGAATATATGTCGTTGATAAACCTTCCAGAGTAAAGCCACGGGAGAGCGCGAGACCTCCCACAGTGATTACATGAAGTCCGGATTTGTGGCGAACATAATCGAGCTTATCTGGTGACTTTCCATTAATGACGCGCACATTCACAGTTGGAGCGAACTCGATAAGGGCTTCTAGAACCGTGTACCAATCATATTCCACACCTGCATGATGTTGATTGTAAACCGCCCGAATATCGGCTAAACGCTTGCACTTCGAGGCTTCCTTGTCGGTTTTACCGAAGGTCTTAATAGCCTGTTGGATTTCTTGTGCCTCAGCTAATACTAGGCTCGTAACTGCCAATTGGACCTTTATGAATCGCGAGACATTGATCATCATGGACATGTGCGTTTGACTTTGACCGCGACAATACCTGATCGCAGATGCGACAAAGAAATCATAAATAGCAATAATGCAAGATGAGGGCAACCGGTGGAATGTTAGTTCCTGTTTGTGATTTTCGGGAAGAAGTTCATGATAGTCATCTATTGTAACTAGGCATCTGTCTAGATCTCTACTTTCAGCAAATATAGAATCTGCTCCTACGTAGTTGGAAGGTGGTTCTAATGCGACAATAAAATCTCTAGGAAAGAGGTCCTCATGCTCCATATCAGTTTCAGTTGGTGGTTCAATAAATATGTTAGCGAACGGAGTCGCCGTATAGCCCACATAGTTTGCGACCTTAAATTGCAGCAATAGATCACGTATCGCACGATTAATTCTCGTTGGATCTTCTCGGTCCCGTGTGTTTATTGAGGCATTAT
>CAISOI010000045.1 GCA_903886985.1 uncultured Chthonomonas sp. | reverse complement strand
TAAAACACGGCAAAAGCCAGGCCGCTGAGCAAGCCCATCGCGGTGTCGGAAACCTGGAATTCCTGCTTCACGGGTTCGATCAAAACCCCCATGATCTAGCGCTGCTTGAAAGTTTGCACGATCTAGGCTCGGAAATATCTTTTCGTCTTGTTTATTATCTATATATTCGTAGGTGATGAAGAATTTTCCTGGTTCCAATATTGATGTTTGTAACTCAGTCATCTGAAAAGAGTCCACCCGAAAATTTCTGGCGATCGAAGCGAATTGTGCCTTGAACGCACTTAGCGATGGTGTACTTTCAAACAGCACTTCGCGAACATCCGGCAGCAACGAGATTCGACCAAGCAGTTTCTCGGAAATCATATTGATCATGTGTTCGCGCTCCCACTGCAAGACAGTTGCCTCGTCGACAAATCCATACGCGCGCGCGCGGAGTATAAAGTGGCGAGCCTTAAGTATCTGCCCCTTCATCATTGCGAATCGCGTACCCTGCATGTAGGCTGGCCCAACACGGGAATTGATGAAAGTGGCCAGTTCCTGCGGGTTGGCCGCGCCGATGCGCCCTGTAAATACTTCGTACTGAGCACGATGTGAATCGTGATACCACGATTCGGTCAATTCGAATTCCATTCTTGGTTCGGTATGGGCATGCTTGTAGAAGAGATCTGGAATTACGGCTACATCACCGTGTTCAATTAGCGACCCAACCAATGGCCACATGCCAAAGCTATCGTCGTCATAGCTGAACCATCGTTGATAAATGTCCGCTCGGCATACAGGAAGCCACAAAAGTCCGAATCGGGTAAAGATGGCGAATTTTTCCCCCCGCGCAAAGTCAAGCCGAGTTTCAACCGACCTGAGTGTCGCGAGCACTGCGTTTGACTCTCGATTCCATTCCTGGTAACCACCATAAACTGCGACGACGGTAGGTTCCTCTTCCATTAAGCGAATAGCTCTCAGGATGCCTTCATATAAGATCTCGTCATCATCGCAAAGCGTGTATACATACTTACCCCTGGAAATAGACACGACAGAACTTGTATTCTTTGATGCGCCAAGATTCCTTTCATGCCGTATCGATCTGAAATATCTAAACTTGGCTTTGTAATCATCAATTACTTCCTGGGTGTGATCGGGGGAATTGTTGTCCGCGACTACGATCTCAACGGTAGCATCGCATACTTGGTAAAGATGCTCAAGCGTTTTGCGCAAAATATCTGCGCGGTTGAATGTCGGTATACAAATGCTTAACAGGGGGCGATCGCCCACCAGATTCTGCTTATCGCCGATAGACTGATCGACTTTCCAAATATTTTTACTTGAATCTGAGACGCCTTCAACGCCGTCACCTAATGGTTGTGCGGTGTGCTGCTTTATCCCAGACCAGTCTGGCTGCCGTCGATCGGCTGCTTCAACAGTTGGCCCGTTGTGCGCCGCCAGAGTTGTCAAGAAAATGACCATGACGGACTCACTATTGAGGCGACAGTAGTTAATTAGTTCGTTGCTTAATACTAAATCAAGCCCGAGTTGTTGAATAGTAGTCCCTAAGCCCGCAAAGTCCTCCTTTGCAATCAAAGGTTGGAGCTGCTGAACAGCCGATGACATTTGAGATTCAGTCCACATTGGGTGCATTCCTGACGGTTTTCCGACGAATGACGAAGGTCAGTTGACCACAGCAAGAAAGATGCCCGGGTGCTTATTTTGAAAGGGTCGCCTCGGTGCCTCTGGACCACGAACCGAGGTGATCATCTGAGAACTTCTCGTATGCAGATTCAATTTCTGGGCTGACTGACGTATAGGCTAAGATTTGGCGCTCAATTACACTCGCCTTAGAAATCCATCAGGTGCAGCGGTAATTGCAATCTTGTGCTCAATCGTCTTGTCAACATGGAAGCGCAGTGCTCTCCCGTCAATCCCACTGCGACC
>CAISOI010000044.1 GCA_903886985.1 uncultured Chthonomonas sp. | reverse complement strand
TGGGTTGACCGACTATGAGGTTTGGTTTACCGCTCTACGCCGAGATCAATCTCCAACTCGCCGGGATATTCAATTCTCCGCGCCATTCAAATTGCCCTCTGAGAAGACAATTCAAAAAATTGTTCCGTTAGCTGATTGGTCCATGAAGGATGTTTGGATATACGCCCAAGAAAACGACATTCCACTTCTGCCGCTCTATGAGAAGGGATATTCCAGCATAGGTTGTGCTCCTTGCACAACGTTGCCCACGTTGGAAGGGGACGACAGATCCGGAAGGTGGGGAGGCAAAAAACTGGAGTGTGGAATACATTTGCAATCAACTGGCTGATTGGTTCTTTCTATTAACTCTAACAAAATCAAACGAAAAAGTTAATAAAATGAGCAGGCAGCCATTTCTGGTGCCTGCTCTTAAAATACCTATGAGACGACGATATCGCCTTCTTCACCTGTTCGGATGCGGATAGCTTCTGCAACAGGAATGAGGAAGATCTTGCCATCTCCGATTTCACCCGTGCGAGCGGCTGCTGCAATCGCAAGCGCCACATCATGGGCTTCTGCATCGGTTACTACAACTTCGATTTTGATCTTCTGAAGCAGGTTAACGGTGTATTCCGTGCCGCGATAATGCTGGGTAAACCCTTTTTGCTTTCCAGAACCGCGCACTTCTGTTACCGTTAGACCGTTGAGACCGCGTTCTGAGAGCGCTGTTTTAACATCATCCAATTTTTGTGGCCTGATAAGGGCCTCTACTTTGACCATACTATTATTCTCCGTAAGAGTTCACCGGTCAATACTCTTAGGTTGTGATAGCCTATTAGCCTGACCGGCGATACATCTCGAATTTAAAGGTCTTATGATCCCTGCCCAAATGACAGAGCCAAATTGATACCTTGACCAGTAGTTGGTCCAAACTGTAGGACCAACTTGTACGTGAATCTATCCTACGTTAGTCGGACCTTCATAAACACCATGTGGAGTAGCCGCTGGTGTCAGGACAAATTCTGGATACGGCGGAATACCGTGTTCGTGAATGTCCAGTCCTTCCAATTCGCCCGCTTCCGAAACTCGAAGGAAGCCCATCTTTTTCACTGCAAACATAAGCAATAGTGCAACCGAGAACGTTGCCAGCGTTACCACAATATTGCCGAATAGTTGTGCCTTTAGGAGATTCGTACCACCTCCATAGAACAAACCCTTTAAAACCACAGCCGCTGAGTTATCGGGGGCTATGGCACCACTTGCACCAAACTGTCCGCATGCAAAGAAACCAAGCGATATTGTTCCCCAAACTCCGCAGAAGCCATGGACTGGAACGGCACCAATAGGATCATCTACTCGAATCCATTCCATGAAATTGACGCCGGCAACAACAACAATTCCCGCGACCGCACCAATGATTACCGAACCCATCGGTGTAACCCAATAACACGGGCATGTAATAGCAACTAGTCCTGCGAGGAATCCGTTTACCGTAAAACCAAGATCCCACTTTTTTGTCTGCGGAAAAGCGTAAAGCATAGCAACTAAACACGCCGAACATGCTGCAAGCGTTGTATTTGTCGCCACCCGTCCTACTCCGTGGAAATCCATCGCGGATAGGGTACTTCCAGGGTTAAATCCATACCAGCCAAACCAAAGGATTAAGCCTCCGACAGCCGCAACTACAAGGTCATGAGGAAGCATTGGTCCACCGCCGTCCCGTTTGAACTTACGCCCAATTCGTGGTCCAAGTGCGATGGCTCCAGCGAAAGCGATAAATCCTCCAATGGTATGAACTACGGTTGATCCTGCGAAATCGTGGAAACCGGTTCCCAGAGATGCAAACAGGTGGCCTTCGGATCCCATGACATAGAGGAATCCGTCAGGACCCCATGCCCAGTGTCCGATAATCGGATAGATAAAGCCAGAAACTCCGACAGAGTAAATTAGATCACCAACAAAACCGGTTCGACCAATCATTGCACCTGAAGTAATCGTGGAGCAGGTATCGGCGAAGGCAAATTGGAAGAGCCAGAACGCTAGAAACGAAACACCTGTCGTCTCATAGGTTGCTGGCGCATTATTCAACAACCACCAACTGTGACCATTTCCGTCTCCCCAGCCAATAAAGCCATTGCCGTGACCGAACATGAAAGCAAAGCCAAATCCGAAAAATAAGAGGCCGCAGAGACAGGTGTCAACAATACACTCCATCAGCACGTTAACCGTTTCTCTAGAGCGACAGAAACCTGCTTCGAGCATGGTGAAGCCGACCTGCATCATAAAAACGAGGAACGCTGCGATCAAAACCCAAAGAGTGTTTAAAGGATTAACAATGTCGTTGCCTTTAAGCACCGGATCGGCGGCATGCGCTGCTTGACCGAAAACTCCGGCGTATAAGGCGAAGCCAGTCATAAGGATTACAAGGGCAGTAAATTTGCCAAGGGCAATGGTCAAGCCGTATTTGCGCCATTCAGAATCTCGCAGGCGTTGACCAAGTCGAGCGAACCTTTCGGCTCGCGATAGGTGTGAAGAATTCACGTAATCTTTCCTCCTCCAAGTCTGAGACTTTCAATCGATGAAAACCTCAGCGGTTCTTAATCATTCAAGGCACTGTTGCCCCGTCTGCGCCACGCTAATACCAACCTTGGTAGAGAATGGACTTTATGGAAGAAGATTTGGAAGAAACAAGTTCCTTCCTAGCAACGGCAATGTTGCTTACGGGACCAAGTTATTTGATATCTTCCG
>CAISOI010000043.1 GCA_903886985.1 uncultured Chthonomonas sp. | reverse complement strand
GTTTCCGAAAAGAAAATGCGTTTCGTACCGTATGCGATCCCTGTCCCAGCTTCAATGCCAGATCCGACTATTGCCCGAAGAACTTGGGGATTTGGGGATGACGACTTTGTTATATCTTGCCTTTCTCGAATTGAGGTTGAGAAGGGAATCGGTGAACTAATCGACGCTTGTGCTCTTGCTCAATCAGAGATTCCAAATATCCGGTTACTGATAGGTGGATCTGGAGCAGCACTCGACGAGATGAGAGCTAAAGCCAAAGATGCAATGGGCGATCGTGCCCTAGTACCCGGTCGCATTCAGAGCACTTCTGATCTCTTTGCAGCAAGTAATGTATTCAGCCTGCCATCTTACTTGGAAGGGTTTGGGCTTGTCTATCTCGAGGCCGCACACTTTGGAATTCCATCCATTGGCACAGATGTGGGTGGTATTCCTGAAGCAATAGTTGACGGTAAAACCGGCCTCCTTGTACCGGTGAAAGATATCGACGCGTTATCGCGAGCCATTATTCAGTTGTATCGCGATCCTGTCACTACTAAAGCCTTTGGGCGCGCAGCGAAGGAGCGGGTATGCGAGGATTTTTCGCCCGAAGCTGCTCAAGTCAGTTTGCAGAAGGTACTTTTTGAATGAGCGGATACCGGACTACAGTAATTATTCCGGCCTATAACGCAGAGTTCTATCTCGCACGAACGGTCAAAAGCGTGCTGGAGCAAACCGACAAAGATTTCCAATTAATCATCATTGACGATGGTTCAAGAGATCGCACATTTGAGGTTGCAGAAGGACTGGCAAAACTCGATAATAGGATATTGGTTATGCGCCAGGAAAATGGCGGTGTTTCCTCAGCCCGCAATCGTGGGATATCTTTGATGGACCCTGAGTCGAAGTACACAGCGTTTCTAGATGCCGACGACATGTGGAGCCCAGAGTTCCTTTCATATCAAATTCAAGCAATCGAGAGTGCTGCAGAGTTCGTGGCAGGCCATTGTCTCGCAAAGTTCATTGATAAAGATGACAACCTGATCAAAGAAGGCGAGTGCGAGGCGATGTGCATGCCCCGGCCAACACTCGTCGGCAAAGCAGTCCGAAATCTTCTACCCATTGAACCGACAACGCTTTCTTCATTTGTCGTTTCAGGCTGTATTGCAGCTCCCGGAGCCGTTCTCTTTAGAAGTGAGATTGTCCGATCAGTCGGTGGATTTGACATAAATTTTCAAGTTTGTGCCGATTGGGAATTCTATATTCGAGTAGCGAGGCATGGCTCGTTTTCATTCTTAGACCGTGCACTTCTCATGTACCGTCAACATGGAAGCAATATGTCCGGCAATGTGCAGAAGCAACAAGAGGAAAAACGGAGGGTTCTTGCCGGGGCATTGAAATCTTCCTTAAATTCGACGGAGGCACAAAAGCTCATTGTCAATAGCTTTCGAGCGGCGCAGTTGTTTTACTTCAAGGATAAATTGAAACAGGCGACCGACGCTCTTAAGAAGTTTCAGTTAGTGTATGCGTTGAAACAGCTGGCATATGGAGTGAAGCACATTGGGAGGTTTATTAGCCTTAATCCATGAAGCGGTAGGGGACAATGTGCTGTCAAATGCTATCAATCGAAGTGTAATCGGCACATATAGCCGATCATAAACAAATCCTTACTCCACTTTCTGCCATAATGGAGTACGAGATATTTATTAACTGTTTTATCCAGTTTAGTGCAGAAGTTTCAAATGCATGATCTTCCATAACGGGGATAGGTTTGAATTCGTTGCCTCTAGTCACCATCATAACGGTAGTTCAGAATTCGGAGAAGTACCTAAAGGATACAATCGACAGTGTTCTGAAGCAAACGCACGATAATTGGGAACTGGTGGTTGTGGACAATGGCTCAACGGATAGCTCTCACAATATTGCGAACTCCTATTCAGACTCTGACAGTAGAATTCGTGTTGTTTCCGTCCCATCGTCATCATTCTGTGCCTGTAAAAACATAGGGTTAAAGCACTCTTCAGATAGTTCCGTGTATGTCACCATTTTGAATGCAGAAGACCTTCTGGAACCCCGAGCCATTGCACACTTGGTAACTCTCGCGGAAATCAACAATCTTGCCACCGGAGCACATGGAAACGCACGATTTATGGACGCCAGCGGCAGGCAGGCGAAAATTGGCGATTCTGAAGGTTCGGATCGGCTGAGACTAACAATGGCGAACGGTAAAATTTCTCCTGTCGAAACCCATCGCCCTACGTCGTTTGAGTGTTTTGTACTTAGAAACTATATCCCGGTGAGTAGTGCTGCATTGTTGCGTCGTGACGTTGTGCTGGAGTTGGGCGGATTTGATGAACAGATTTCGCCGAGTGACGATTGGGATATGTATACGCGGTTGAGCAGACGTGGCCCAATACGCTTTCTTGACGAAACAGTAGTTCAGCATCGCATTGGATTAGAAACTCAAGTAATTGAACCCAAAAAATTACGGGACGCTGAAATCTTGATCCGTCGAAAGATCGCCACGTGCAAAGAGAATACTCAGGAGCAGGCATTTGTTGCCGACTTGGTTTTTCGACAATGGCAGAGATACTTTATTAAGCGAAAACTTCAAAACGCGAAGAACGCATTCACCTCCGGG
>CAISOI010000042.1 GCA_903886985.1 uncultured Chthonomonas sp. | reverse complement strand
TGTACTTTATCGAGCTCATTCAGCCCAGAAAGAAGAACCCTAAACCGAAATGTCTATGAGATCTGTTGAAATCCCGGTTGTAAAACCGATGAACCCGGCAACTCGAACCGCAAGTCGCGAAATTCGACGTGCAGAAAAGTTGGCTCAAAAGGGGCAATGGATAGAAGCAATCCAACTTTTGGATCAGGCAATGGCCCTTGGCGCAGATCGATACACATGCTATCTCAGGCAAGCAAGGCTTTATCAAGAGGGTAGACAACTTCAAGAAGCACTCTCAGTTGCAGAAAAAGCAATAGCAGAAGCCCCTCAGAGACTTTCAGCTAGAGAAGCCATTATCGCATTACACCTCGCAGCACGAAATTACGAACTCGCCGCATCCGCCAGCAAAGCCCTACTCAAGATATCCCCAAGACATGTTCCAGCTCGAGATGCGTTAGGCGCCGCATATATAGCTCTTGGAAATATTGAGGGAGCAATGAGAGTAGCTACAGAACTCATTAGATTAGACCCTTCTAATGCATCCCACAGGTTTAATCGAGCACACCTATACCAACATCTTGGAGAAGTGCAGTTGGCAATTGAAGAGTTTGAGATGGTAGTTGCTATCTCAAACGATCCCGAACTAATCAGTAATTCTCAAGAACAGATCGAAGCATTAGACGCCCTCCAAATTAGACAGATCGTAGCCCTCGCCTTTGAAGACTCACTATTCAGAATGGAACTCCTTCGTAATCCCGCTTATGCAATCCACTCCAAATGTTATTACCTCAGTGATAACGGGTTAGCACTATTGCAGGACAATGTGATTGAGCACCTTGCAAGTCTGGGATTGTCTAGTCGCCCCACCCTGTACCATTAAACTGATTCACACTCGTGACTCCTCACAATAACAGAATTTCAAACCTTCTCTCAGATCATCCCTCCGTCAAACGTACTCTGATAATGGGGATTTTGAACTTCACTCCCGATTCGTTCTCTGACGGTGGCAAAATCAAAGATATTGATCAGGCTATACGGGTCGCTGAGGCGATGAGTACCGACGGAGCCGATATACTTGACATCGGAGGCGAGTCCACCCGCCCACGGTCAGTACCTGTTCCTCCGGAAATTGAGCTAGGGCGTGTGATACCAGTTATCGAGGCGATACATCGGCGCGTCGAGATTCCTATTTCCATCGACACCTATAAGGCAGCTGTCGCTCAAGAGGCGATTATTGCCGGTGCCGAAATGGTAAACGACGTAAGCGGCCTTCGAATCGACCGCGAAATGGCTCTGACAGTAGCCAAACATAATGTTCCTATTTGCATTATGCACAGTCGGGACACACCCTCGACGATGCAGATCAACCCCTACTACGATGACCTATTAGCCGAAGTCCGCAGTGAATTGTCGGTTCAAATTGATATCGCGATTGAAGCAGGCGTGCCGAAACAGAATATCATATTAGACCCCGGTTTCGGATTCAGCAAAACATATGAAAACAACTTATCCTTGCTCAATCGCCTGAATGAGATTGTGGAACTCGGCTATCCGGTACTCTCCGGTACGTCCCGCAAGAGTATGATTGGTATAACGTTAGGTGGATTGCCCGTGGAGGACCGACTGTTTGGGACAGCAGCGACGGTGACACTTAGTATATTGCGCGGCGCCAAGATCGTGAGAGTACATGATGTGAAGGCTATGGCGCAGGTAGTCTGCATGACCGATAAAGTAATTTCTGCCCCGTAGCCGAAAGCTGAATCCTTCGACAGAAAAAATGGGCTGCTTCTCAAAATCGAAAATTGAGAAGCAGCCCGGGTTTCATCTACCTCAGAGGGTGAAGTTTACTGTTACGGGCACATCGATTTTCACCAATGTGGCGTCACTCGTTTGCGACGCGAATGCAGGCGGACCCACATGGTCGACCTTAACGGAATAGCTACCTGCAACGACCCAGAAGCCGTATGTTCCGTCCTTTCCTGTGGTATAGGTTGCCACAGTGGCTCCCGAACCTTTGTTAATCAGGGTCACTACAGTACCACTGTAATCCGTTTGACCGGTCAATGTCACCTTACCGCGAATATTGGTCGGTCCAGCAGGAATGCCTCCCACTGGTAGGGATACCTGCAACTGCCCCAGAGCATTATTCGTCGGTGGAGCCACAAGAGGGAAGTCTAAGAGAATTGGTTTGTCTTCAAATCCGGAAGCCTGAATAACTCCCACGTTTGTGTTTGAATTCCCCAATCCAACCGGAAGCCCACTGAAACTAAAATTACCCGCAGAATCAGTGACTGTGACGTGTCCACTTAACTTGACTGTTGCATTTGGCACAACTGCAAACGTATCCGATCTAACCACCTGACCACTCGCTGTTGCCGTGTAGCCGCCCGTGTCCGCAGTGTTCAATACAAATACGTCTCCAATGTCATTCAAGCTATTAGCCTTGAGTATGGGAAGAGTACTTGTGAGCAACTGAACTCCCGTCGCTGTGACCGTTATGCTCGGCGAAGTGGAAGAAATATTGTGGAAAATGAAAGTTCCATCCGCGGTAGTGGTATAGTTCTGCCCACTCACCGTAACCACTGCGCCCAGTAAAGGCGTTCCTGACGAAACGAGCAGAATTCTGCCACTTAAATCAGCTGGAGCGGAACCGCCACCACCACCACCGCATGCGGAGAGCCCCAACAGGCTCAACAGCGCGGATCCTGCAAACACGTATCTAAATATGGATCTCATCTAATTAAACTCTCCTGATCGGCCCTACTCATGGGCGAAACATTGCCGAATCGCTGAATTATCGTACGACCGTCACGGTTTGGATCGCTTTCGCAGTTTCACCTTCAGGTGTCCTTGCAGAAATCACGACATTGTAAATTCCTGATGGTACGCTAATTGATCTATCGTCTTTAGCATCCCACACAATATTGTTGGTGCCCGTATTAGCTGCTCGCCCACTAGCCAACCGTCGAATAACCCGACCGTCGGTGCCGCGAATCTCTGACGTAACCGTTGCACCCGACGAAAGCTCAAACGACAGATTGACTGCCCCAGTCCCACGGGATGAGCGGGGAATAATGTTTGTGATTCTCAGCGAATTGCCGGTTCTAATCTCAGGAATGATATTGAAAACGCGAGTTGTAGACGATCCCGAGTTAAAGGTATAGCTTGATGACGACTGCATATACTGACGTGAGGTTGTCGCAACATCTTCCAAAATTAAACGCGTAGTTCTCGGCACGGATTGCAAGTTGGACCAAGTCAACGTATAAGCCTTGTTGGTATCCGGTACCGTCACCGTCACTTGCCATGGAGTTGATGTGGCACTTCGACGAATGTCTGAGAAGTAGTTGCCTGAGTTCAAGCCCCAGTCCGAATGCCCAAAGAAGATACTTGGCACTGACCGGGTCAAATCTGGAGGTCGCAATGCATCGACTTTTGCATCGTATCCCACTGCCGCCGAATCCGATTGACCAAGGAATGCAATCGCACCTTTACCGTCATTACTTCGAACAGTTAACGGAACCGTCCAGCCCGAGTTCGAACTAGCAGCGGGAGCACTTCGTGTCTTTCGGACAGATCTACCACCCGCGGTCGGATTAGGATAGGTTATGGTTACTCCTTCGGAGACCAATACGCGAATCCAATAGCCATGCCACGGTTGCAAGATTGTAGCGGGGGTATATCCTGTGGCAGGAGTGAAATCCCAAACGGTTACTAATCCGGCCCCAGTCACGGTTTGTGCCACGATATATCCATTAGCAATTGCCGTGTTAAGATCTACGGAAACATTGTTTGCAAGGTACTGAAATTGCAAGTCCGCCACGTTAACGGGTTGATTATACGGAGTTCCAACTTGGTTCCATCCGTGGAGTAACGCTGCGGAGACAACTTGGTCCTGAGTAGTATTTCTACCGGTAACCGACACAGGAGTGTCAGCCGCGAAATTTTCCATGTATCCATGTCCAGGTCGAAGCACATCCATTGATGGATATCGCAGATAGTTGTCGTTGACGGGGCTGTTAATATTTTGTCGCCATTCCGCCATCAAGAGGTTTGTGTCATTGAAAATGGGCAACCCGGTGACTGGATTTAGGAGAGCATCCGCAGCTCGAGGCTTTAAGGGTGCAATTGGGAATGAAATCATCGCAGGACCGGCAGGCAAGGTGTGCGTCAGGGTAGTGACTGGGTCACTCGCATATATGACCGCAGAATACTCGGTATATCCAGTATTCACATGGCTCTGGGAGATCAAGTTGTTGTTGGCATCTAATAGCGTCAACGTCGCCCTAACTGGCTTTACAAATGGACTGGGATTTAGTACGCCACCGAATGCGCCCTGCGCCACAGGCAGGGTCTGGTCTGTCCCATTATCCGTCTGAATACGAATTTTGCCTGTATCGACCCCTACGACGGTGCCCCAGAAATTGTTTGGTGCAGTTTCTACTCCCATGCTTCGAGGAGCAACATATAACCGCAGTGACTCGTTATTCACAGGGATATCGATGGCAATTCTCATCTTGCCACCAAGACTTGCGTCACCACCAATATTTCCGAAGAACGTAGGTGCAACGGTACCCACTCCATCTCTAATATCAATACGTTCATATTGCGCTGCGAGGAACAACTTATTGGTGAATGTATGATCCCAATAAATGGGGTACGAAGTTCCGTTGAGATTGGTCTCTTTGGAATTGCCGCTTGTGTCATATCCCGTTTGATAGTAGTAGACGACGATACCAATACCATAATCGTCTTGTCCCGCAACTGGGCGCAAGGGGGACGGAAGCGCATAAATCTTAATGCCTGGAGAAACACTGGTATCAAGCGCAAATTGCCTGCCATACCAATTATCAAAAGAATTGCCTTCAACACTTCCTGAACAAAGGGCCGCTAGAGCAATAGTCTTTAATTCTGGAACACTATTTGTTAAGTTTGTGTGTGTTG
>CAISOI010000041.1 GCA_903886985.1 uncultured Chthonomonas sp. | reverse complement strand
GACATGCAGCAATATGTAAGAGGTCGGAACTTACTTGATTTTCCTCGTTCAGTTCAAGACTATGGCCTAATCGTTACCTTTTTCGGCACTGGATTTGATCTGCCATTCCTTCGAAACGCATTCGGTCTGCACTTTCCCCAATTACATATCGATCTGTGCTTCTTATTCCGCTCGATTGGGTACCGCGGAGGTTTGAAGTCAATCGAGGACAGATTGGGAATCACTCGGGCGGAAGATGCCCAAGGATTGAATGGCTATGATGCTGTTCGATTATGGAGACTTTGGGAGTATGGCAACGAAGAGGCTCTTTCTGCACTCCTAAGCTATAACCACGAAGACGTAGTTAATATGCAGATTCTGTTGGACTGGGCATATCCGAGGATTGTAGCTAAGACACTCAGCGATGAATAATTTATAGTTTATAGTCAATTTCGATAGCAGGAATGTGTTCGATATAAGATGACAATGCCGCAGACTCAATCGCCTCTGGAAATGATGGATACGCATGCATGGTGTCCGCGATGGCGCTCGGAGGCAGGTCATGTTGGATTGCAAGGGCAGCTTCTGCGATCAACGAACTTGCCATATGGCCAATGATGTGTGCACCGATTAGTCTGTCTTCATCGAGATCGGCAATCAGTTTTACCAATCCTCGCGTATCCCCATAGATGATGGCGCGATCTGATTGTTTGAAGGGGAAAGTTTGAACTCCAGTTCTTATACCTGAATCAAGTGCTTCCACCTCTGTCATCCCGGCGCTGGCGATTTCTGGATCGATATAAGTGCACCTTGGAACCACACGAGGTCGGGAAGGAATAGGATTGTCGCCGAAAATGTTATCTGCTGCAATTTTCCCTTCGTAACTGGCCACATGGGTAAAGAGGAAACCTCCACTAATATCTCCTGCCGCGTAGATATGCGGCTGAGATGTTTGCAGGAACGAATTGACATCAACGTATCGACCATCCATTGCCACGCCTGCCATTTCTAGACCCAAGCGGCTAACAGAAGCTGTCCTACCTGTGGCAACCAGAATTTCATCGCATTTCAGGACGTATTCTGCGTCGTTCACGGTAAGAGTGAGCACTTTCTCATTATTTTCCACGGTAACACGCTCAACCGAGGCGTTTGTTAGAAAGTGCATACCCTCAGATGAGAGAAACTTATGGGCAAGCCGAGCAATATCTCGATCTTCGTGGGCAAGGATATCACTTGAATGTTCAATGATTGTAACCTCTGCACCGAACCTGTTATAAGCTTGCCCGAATTCCAGTCCGATAGGGCCGCCACCTAGAACTGCAATCCGTCTAGGCAGCTCATTTAGTTCGAGTGCCTCACGGTTGGTTATATATCCCGCCTCATGAAGTCCTGGAATCGGCGGAATAAAGGGAGCGGTGCCAGTAGCAAGCAAAAAGTGATGACCATGCAGGTCTTCGCTATTGATCGTTACAGTGTGTGGATCTTGGAATGAAGCTGTTCCTTTGATGTACCGGATACCATTCTTGGATAATCCACCATCCGAATTCGGGTCCCCGCCGACCTCACGAACAACCGCGTCTTTGTATTCCATTGCGCGCTGGAAACTCTTACCAATGATCTTGACATCTACCCCATATTTGGAAACATCCTCGAGACTGTTCCAAGCTTCGGCTGCCCGGATAAGGGCCTTAGTGGGGACGCAACCTGCCCAGAAACACTCACCACCAAGTTCGCGTTCTTCTATGAGGGCAACAGATACGCCATATCTTCTCGCTGTCCGTGCAGCCTTCATGCCGGCAGAACCGCCACCAATAACGATTAGGTCATAACTCTCCAAACGAGCATTCCTCCAATTGGTTTACACAACAAAACGACCCATCGGATAAATTGATGGGTCGTAATGGAAACGTGGTCTTACTACTTTTCGCGATAAATTAACTGCGAAATGGTTTTGCCCACCATTTCGAGAGATTTCGCACTACAGTGTTCTGGAGTGTCTTCCAGAGTGTGCCAATACTTGTAGTTAAAGTCAATCAAGTCCACGGTTGGAATCCGAGCTTGATTTAAGGGGATATGGTCGTCGGTTACATTCGTATTCAACTTATCGATAATATTCTTACCGAAACCCAGTTCCTTTGCAATTGTAAATATTTTTCGATTGGTGCCTGGGGCATAGTTTTCCGAATTCACTTCACGGTAGATGTCAAGGTCCGCATCTCCAACCATGTCGAGAAGAACACCATATTCCAAGTTGTATCCATCATGGTGGCGCGCGAAGTATTCCGCTCCCAGTAGAACACCTTTCATCGTCTCAAAGCTGCCAAAGTCTTCGCCATCGAGTAACACAACTACAACACCGATGTTTGGTTTTTTTTCTTTAAAGTTCCTGGCAAGTTCCAGCAAAACTGCGACCCCAGAGGCTCCGTCACTTGCACCGATGATTGGTTTACGCTTGTTCACTTCGTCTAACTCTTGATCGGCTCGCGGTCGAGTATCCCAGTGAGCACATAATAGAACTTTACGTTTTGCTTCCGGATTGAACTCACCGATCACGTTGCAGAGAGGCAGACCTTGATAGGTAAATGTTTGCTGCACAGTCTTGTCAGCATATTTTTTCATCTCTTCAACTAGGAAGCTCAACGTCTTTCGGTGGGCCTCAGAACCGACGGGTCTCGGACCAAAGTCGCATTGCTTCTTCAAAAGATCGAACGATTTTTTGCCATCGAATACAGGTGCATCCACGATATCTACCGGCGGATTAACGACTGCTGTAACGGGCAGTGTCGTTGTGGCTCCTGGTTGAGGTCCCGCACCTGCCAAATTACATCCCGAAACGAATATCGCTCCAACAACTATAACGCTGGCGGCGACGGTACTCACAAATTTGTTACTTCTTAGAGACAAGGCGATCGTCTCCTTTTCCTGAAATCGTTTTTATATTGTTGAAATAGTCTGTTACTGCTTGTGAGACTGTTACTGATGTT
>CAISOI010000040.1 GCA_903886985.1 uncultured Chthonomonas sp. | reverse complement strand
ATGGGCATCGCACATATGTGGCACATGCCCGGTCACATCTTCTCCGATTTGCAGCGGTATATTGATGCATCCTGGCAACAGGAGGCTGGTGTTCGCGTCGACAATGCCCAGTTAATTCGCAATCGAGTATTGCCAGACCAGATTCACAACTACGCCCACAATAGCGAGTGGTTAGTTCGAGATTTGAGCAACGTGGGTCGAGTTCATGATGCCATTTCTCTCGCCAAAAATATGATCGAGATGCCTCGGCATCCAAAGTACAACACGATTGAAAAAGGGAGCTCCACCTCCGGGTACGGTCGATTGAGGCTATTTGAAGTTCTCAATCGGTACGAGATGTGGGATGAGATGATCTCGCTTTGTAACAGCATTTATCTGGAACCGGGACCCAATGCCGCCGAAAAGTGTAAGCGATTAACAGGTCTCTCAGTAGCCTATTTCTCTAAAGGCGACATTGTGAAGGGAAACCAGACGCTGTCCGAATTGGAGGCATTTGGGAAAGCTTCAGACAAGCCAGCAGGTATAGACAATATGCTCCGCGAGGCGCACGGATATCGTGATCTCGCTGCGAATCACTTCAAGAGTGCAGAGGAATATTTTGAAGAGATGACGTTTTTCCCGAAGGAACGCAAGGCGGGAATTTATCTCAAAACTGGCAACCGTGCAAAGGCGGAAACGTTGGCGAAAGAGGCGGTCAATGGCAGAACTAATGAAGTGCAACCGTTGGCTGTATACATCGAAGCACTCTACGCAAATGGCAAGAAGAAGGAAGCGACCGAGCAATTCAAAAAACTCCAGGAGATTTCCGAGCCTATCGATGCAGATGTTCCTATATTTAGTCGCCTCGCGAGTAGTGCTGTGGAGCTATGTGGATCTGCGGATTGGAAACTGCCTTATGTTCCTAAGACCGATGTTGGCAAGCGGCCCGAACTGAAATCACTGGGACCATTTTGTTGGACTCCATCAATGGCACCGAATTTCACATTGCCTGATCAGGATGGTAAGAAGGTGTCACTTGCGGATTTTCGCAAGAAGGGCAAACCAGTACTGGTGATCTTTTACCTTGGAGCAGGCTGCCGACAATGTATGGAGCAATTGAACCTGTTTGCGCCTGTCACGGCTGAGTTCCAATCTGCGGGAATATCCCTGGTTGCAGTAAGTACCGATACTGTGGCAGGAATAAAAGAAACCCTAACGTCGGATCCTAAGGCACCAAAGTTCCCATATCCGTTGCTTGCTGACAAAGATAACCGTGCTTTCAAAGCCTTCCGAGCTTATGACGACTTTGAAGAGATGCCTCTCCACGGATGTTATTTGATCGACAAGGATGGTCTGGTGCGATGGCAGGATATCGGCTTCCAACCCTTCAAAGAGACGAAATTTCTCTTACAGGAATGTAAACGGCTGTTGAATATTTCCGGGCATCCGGATGCAGATAGATCACCGGGAATAGCAGTCTCCCCAGACACCAACTAACGAAAAAGGTCGGCTGAAATAATTCAGCCGACCTTTTCTAATTTGCAGACTCGTAAAATACGATTGTCTACGGCTTCTTGTCTGGTGCAGGAGCTGGTGGCGGGTTTCGATCTGGCTCCGACTTACCACGATGGCACATGAAGCAGGTTACTTTTCCTTCTACCACTTTTGAATTCTTGTTGATATCAAGACACATGGTGGTCATTGCTCGCGCTCGAAGTTTCATTTTCTTGTCGTCTTTTTCGAATCCAGTGTGCTTTCCATCGGCAGTGGTTTCGATGACATGGCAGAAATCGCACTTAACTCCTAGTGCGTCGTTCCATTTGTGCATGAGCGGACCGAGCTGATCCGCAGGTAGCATTGTTAGGACTTTGATGTTTTTGTACTTCTCAGGAGCAAGGACTGGCTTTTGATCCTGACGCGGCTTCGTTGCACTGGCGCTTAAAATAAGAACGGGAAGAATGACTGCGGAGGCAAGTGATGCTCGTAAAACTAGCGACTTTAGAGACATGGGCAAAAGCTCCTTCCAAAAGGTCACAATACTACACATTGATACGATGACGCCGATATTATGACAGCGACGAGTTCGGTCTGCAACATAAAATACAAGTTCTTATTATGATCTTTGGTTTAAGGTGTTGTTTTGAGGCGATATCTGGTAGACGTTAGGACCTTCGGGCTAGTTGGATGAAGCGGCAGAAATGCTGGAGAAACAAGGAGCTTTTGTCCTCAAAGTCGAACTTAAACGTCAGTAAAGAAAGTCCGGTGGAGCTTTGCCGACGCACTATAGATTTCTCCGCCCTATGAGGTTTTTGAATGTTCATTCCCGCAATATCTGCAGCGCTCCACATGGGTCTCATGACTGCTCTGCCTGTCTCTATTATTCAATCCATTCCAAAAGTGCCGCATCACCTGACAGCCCAGGGCGAACAGTTTATGCTCGATGGAAAGCCCTTCATCATTCGTAGTGGTGAGATGCACTATCCGCGCGTGGCGCGACCGTATTGGCGAGACAGAATGCGCAAAATGAGAGCGATGGGGCTGAATACGCTCTGTACCTACGTATTCTGGAATCTTCACGAATCTAAACGGGGAAAGTTCGATTTTAAGGGCAACTTGGACCTAGCGGCTTTCATAAAGACTGCACAGGAAGAGGGACTGTACGTTATTGTTCGCCCGGGACCCTATATCTGCACAGAGTGGGAGTGGGGTGGATTTCCGGCATGGCTATTCCAGATTCCAGGCATTAAGGTTCGCAGCGCCGATCCCAAATTTCTTGATGCCGCAGCACGCTATGTAAAACAGGTGGGACATCAGATTGCACCGCTGCTTGGCAAGAATGGCGGTCCTATAATTCTCGCACAGGTAGAGAACGAATACGGGTCTTTCGGCAGCGACAAAGTCTACATGAATGCCGTCCGCAAGATGATGCAGGATGCAGGGATTGACACCACCTATTACACGTCTGATGGTCCAGGACAGAACATGTTAAACGGTGGGACTTTGCCGGATGTCTTATCGGTGATCAACTTTGGTCAGGGAAACCCGGAGCCCGAGTTCCGTGAGTTTGCGAAGTTTCGCACTAACGTCCCTAAAATGTGCGGGGAGTATTGGTGCGGATGGTTTGACCATTGGGGAGAAGAGCATCATCGTACGGGAGCAAAAGAGGCGGCAGATGGCGTCGAGTGGATGCTTTCGCGAGGAATATCTTTTAATCTTTACATGGCGCATGGAGGATCGTCCTTTGGATTTATGAGCGGTGCCAATTACGGTGGCGCATACGAACCGGACATCTCCGCTTACGATTATGATTCACCTTTGGATGAGGCGGGCCGCGTCACGCCCAAGTTTAGCGCAATCCGCAATGTGATTAAGAAATACCTGCCTGCGGGCGAAACAATTCCAGAGGCGCCTTCGTCTCCATCGTTGCTTTCAATACCGAATATCACCTTCTCGGAATCGGCGTCCATTTCGCAGTTGTTGGGTACGCCACAAAAGTCCGAAATGCCCAAATCCGTCGAGGAGTTGAAACAGGACCTGGGATTGACGCTCTATCGAACCCAAAATGCTGCGGCAAAATCCGGAGTCTTGAAAGTGGATGATGCTCGGGATTATGCGACCATTATGTCCAACGGTATCCCGCAGGGCACCCTTGACCGACGCAAGAAAGAGAAGACGGTCAACGTCAATTTGCCAGCAAATTCCACACTGGATATCCTTGTGGAGAACATGGGGCGCGTGAATTTTGGACCAAGGTTGGTGGACGACCATAAAGGCATCATCGGAAATGTTTCCTTCGGCGGAACCGTTTTAAAGGGATGGGACCAGTACACGTTGCCGCTCAACGACCTTTCGGCACTCGCATTCTCAAACAGCATTCAGAGTGGACCTGCATTTTATCGAGCACACTTCGAACTCAAAAAAGTGGGAGATACGTTCATTGATACCCGCAACCTCGGTAAAGGCTTCGTCTGGGTAAATGGCCACAACCTCGGTAGGTTCTGGCGGATTGGACCGCAACAGACTCTCTTTACTCCGGCGATGTGGCTCAAAAAGGGTGAGAATGAAATCGTTGTTTTCGATTATGACTTCGCGCTGGGCAAAACCATTCAGGGAGTGATGGATCCTATATACGAAACACCCGGAGCGAAGAAGCGATGAGCAAGCCCATCAAAATAGCTGGTGTGAGTTTTGATCATATGCACATGGGTGATCTCCTGCGCATGGCTCATGAACATCCCGAAGTAGAGATCGTGGGAATTGCGGACGAAGACCCGCAAACGATGGTGGCGGCAGCCAAGCGATTTCAAATTCCTGAGTCTGCAATATTCACGGATTATCATGCCTGCATGGAAGCGACCAAGCCCGACCTAGTCATCATCTGCGCGGCGACGGGCAAGCATGGCGACTATGTCGAACAATTGGCTCCGTATGGAGCACACCTGCATGTGGAAAAGCCGATGGCGTCTTCTCTTGCAGATGCAGATAGAATGATCCGAGCTGTCGAAAAATATGGACAGAAGATGATCGTGAACTGGCCGTTGGCGTGGTATCCGCCTCATCGCACTACCTATCGGCTCATCTCTGAGGGGCATATTGGGGATGTACTCGAAGTTCATTATTATGATGGAAATCGGGGTCCGCTCCGGCATATTGCCGGTAAGGAAGAGGTCCCTGCAGAAGAAGCCGAAAAGCTAAAGGCGGAGAGTTGGTGGTATCGAAAAGATTCTGGCGGCGGCTCATTGAACGACTATCTTGGATATGGCGTAACACTCGGGACATGGTATCACGGTGGAAAAGCGCCAATCGATGTTACGTGTGTTGAACTCACTCCAGAAGGCATGGAAGTAGATGAACACACGATTACCGTTGCCAGATATGATTGTGGGCTTTCTAAATTTGAGACCCGCTGGGGGACCTTCACAGACCCGTGGGTTCTTCAACCGCAGCCGAAGTGTGGGTTTGTGGTGGTCGGAACAGAGGGGACAATCAGCTCCTATGATTCTGAGAACGTTATTCGAGTTCAAACCCGAGCAAACACGGAAACACATGAGATTCCGGTAGATCCCATGATCCCGCCATTCGAAAATGTCGTGCAGTATTTTGTTCATATTATTCAGACTAATGGAGAAGTGACTGGACCACTCATGCCTGCGATGAGCCGAGTGGGTCAGCAGATTGCAGATACTGCCCAGATCAGCGCGGCTGAAAAGCGCACTGTTCCACTCATAAAGTAACCCAAGGAAAGTCAGAGTTCGATTAATATGGCAGAGACGCCCGATATTTCAGATTACAGCCTTTCGACAAAAGGAAAACAGGAAGGCATTACTGCCCCAGTGTTTCCCTATATGCCCGTTGTCTCCGACCCGACCCGCTATAAAATCGGCTTGATAGGATGCGGTGGGATTTCCGAAGCGCATCTATCCTCCTATCAAAAAGCAGGCTTCTGCGTCGTGGCATTGTGTGACAAAATCCGTGATCGAGCACTAAAGCGGCAGCAGCAGTTTTATCCAGAAGCGCAGGTTTTCACGGATTTCCATCAACTGTTGGATTCGCCCGAAGTCGATATCGTTGACATTGCCACACATCCTTCCGATCGTGTGGAGATAATCCTAGAAGCGCTGAGGAAGGACAAACATGTTCTAAGTCAGAAGCCCTTTGTCGAAGATCTCGAGATCGGAAGTGACTTTGTTGCGCTGGCAGCAAGTCGCGGACTGAAACTCGCCGTAAATCAAAACGGACGATGGGCACCTCATCTCTGCTATATACGCAATGCCGTTCGCAGCGGAATACTTGGGGATATTTTCAGTATTCACATCGCGGTGCATTGGGACCACACATGGACTGTTGGTACTCCCTTCGAAGAGATCGATGATCTCATACTATATGACTTTGCCATCCATTGGTTTGACTTTGTTAGCAGCCTTTTGGGTGATCGTAAAATCACTCGTGTTGACGCGACACGTACCCACGCCGTTGGACAAACAGCGAGACCAGCTCTGCTTGCACAGTGCACGGTTAATTTTGAGGGAGGCCAGGCCTCTCTGGTTTTTGACGGCAATGTTCGTGACACATCGTATGATTCGACATTTGTTGCTGGCACGCTTGGATCAATAAGAAGTTCGGGTCCGAATCTGAATGAGCAATCGATCATTTTGAGTACTGCCGAAGGCATCTCGCAGCCTCCGTTGTCGGGTCAATGGTTCAATGACGGTTTTCAAGGCACTATGTCTGAACTTATGCACGCCATCGAAACCGATACCGAACCGATAAACAACGCAAGAGAAAACCTACGCAGTTTATCACTATGCTTTGCCGCGATCAAATCCGCACATATGAATGTGTAGTTAGCTGGGTTTGGTTAGTCCCAGCTAATTAATTTTGCTCCGTAATACTCTCAGCCAGGACATATGCCTATTCGGAGGAGGACAGGTTCCGTGGCTATGTT
>CAISOI010000039.1 GCA_903886985.1 uncultured Chthonomonas sp. | reverse complement strand
CAGCGGGTGGTTGCGCAACCACTCCGGATCTCCGCCGTTTTTCTTTTCCATCGATTGCAGTTTCTGGAATGCTCGGACCATTCCGTTGGGGTCATATCCCGCTTTATAAGCATACGAAACTCCTCTGCGATCTGCGTCATATTCGTCGTCGCGTCCATACTTGAACGAAAGTAATTCTAGTCCAGCGTTAGCAAGTTCAGACACCGTTGTTCCGCGCCCCTGAAGCAATACCGTTAATACCAATCCTGCTTGCACCTGCTTTGTGTACTGTTTCGCTAGATGACGGCCATTTATGTGACCGATTTCGTGGCCAATAACACACGCCAGTGCGTCATCATCATCGCCAATGAGATCGATGATACCCTTATAGACATAAATCGGTCCGCCCGGTAAGGAGGCGGCATTTATTTCCGGCATATCCAGCACTTTGAAGCTGTACGGGACCCCCGGACGAGGGTCGCAATGCAACAACAACCGCTCTCCAACCTTTTTCACGCGCTCGGCGTCTGCCGAAATCGTTTCAACGCGATATTGCCGATCAATATTTGCCGATGCTTGTCTACCAATTCTGACTTCATCACGGGTGCTGAGAAGACTTCCGGTGCCACAACCAAATCCACCCAATGATATGACGAAGCAGACAATCAAAAGCCCCAGTGCTCTGCTCAAAATCCATCTATTGGACGCTGCACTTCGACTAATCAATCACATTCTCCTCATTTTGAGAGTCGTTGTTGAACCTGCTTTTGTAAATCGTTTGCTTCATCCTGAATCCATTTCAGCGCAGGCGCGGACTTTTCCCGAGCAGTTTTGGATGCCATGTCTATATTTGTTTTCGCAGTTTCGAATGCCTGACGCGCTTTGTTCATGTCGGTGGAATTGATCGCCATGCGAGCCTGACCAAGTGCAACAGTCGCTTTTGCAATCATATCATCGGTCTCAGACTTCGCACTCTGTTCTTTCAAGTTCGTTTCCAGACGTGTTATTTCCTGCCGGAGAGAATGGATCTCATACCAGTTATAGGTTGTCATCAAGAGAAACAACATCAATACAAAAGCAATTACAACCTTCATTTTTCCACTTTCCTTCCCCGCTTCTCAGCGAACGACTTTGCCTTGTGCTCAACAAAGGTCTCAAATCGGTTCAGTTTCACCATCATCGCGCTTCGCACTCCGTCATGAGCAGGAATTAATACCCGTTCATTCTTGCGCTGCCCGGTAGTCCACTTTAGTTTGTATGGCTCCGCACCCCGTAGGAAGTCAAACTCCGAACAACCTTCACCGATAGCATCCTTAATGGCCCTTGCAGTAAGCACCGTTCCGAGGCTAAGTTTGTTCAATTCTGGGTCAAAGCCTCCGAGATAATAGTAGTACCTCTCACGATATCTGAAACAATACAAAGCTGACACTGCGAGCCCGTCAATTTGGATTACATGCAGCCTCAACCAACCATTCTCCTGAAATCTCTTAGCCACTTTGTGATGAAATTTCTGCGTACGAATGCCACCCATTACTCCCGGCAACATACGCGCCTTCCATCTTTTTTGATGAAGATCAAAAAGGGCGTCCATTGATTG
>CAISOI010000038.1 GCA_903886985.1 uncultured Chthonomonas sp. | reverse complement strand
GTCTGTCAGTGTGTACAATAATCAGTTCTTCCCGAGTGGCGTCCAAGCAGCTGTTTGGCCTGACCCAGGCGACGTTCAGGGATATATCCTGCCACTCACCGAGCATCATGCGATGGTATTGGCATTCAATTCGCTTATTGATCCAGTCCCAACAAATCGCATCAAATACGCACAATATGCTCGAAACCTGATCATGGTAGCTCTTAATCAAGCGGCCCTTGGTCATGCGTCTGGTCTGCCATTCCGAGATCCTATGTTCGCCATTTACAATCGTGGCAATGGATCCAGTGAAATGTGGCCACTCGTCGTAGACTGGATTTACAATGCAAAAGATGGTCAAGGCAACGATATCCTGACAGCGCAGGACAAAGCAACAATTCGCAACGTCTTCATGATGTGGGCAAACGATTGTTTAAATGCCTACACCACCGGCGGCGACCATCCTGCACCAATCGGAGTTGTAAATTCCACCCAGTTATTGCCCAACTTCAAGCCGTACCGAATGGCAGCGAACAACTATTATCTCGGTCACGCTCGATTGTTGACAATGATGGGATTGGTTATGGATCCACAGGATGATCCCGCGGTCAATCCAAACGCACCCGCAGCTCAACTCGGGAATTCTATGCGAAGCTACATCACTGATGCAACGGGAGCATGGTTGTATCAGGAATTCGCAATGTTTGCTGATCCAGCGATGGCTGCAACAGCATACGGCGCCCCAAATAACGGAGCAGGATTTGGACTTGCAAGTGGAGGACTTCCACCTGAAGGAATGCTTTATGGTCACTCATATAGCTTCCTACTCGGTCAACTCTTGGCATTGCAGACGTCAGGGTTCAACAACCCTGCATATTCCGGTCCACAAATCGGACTAATCGGTGCACCAATGTGGGATCGATTTGCAAAAGGTTTCATGTCTTCAATGGTGCCAGCCGCACAAATTGATCCGTCACAAGCGTGGCTCGGACCTATATTTGGGTTCGGCAGTTATGGTGATCTGCTGCGTTTGTGGGTAACCCCAGACTTCATGCAGCCATACGCGTTGCTCTCGCTATTGGACGGTCAGAACGGCAAAACAAGCAATCTTGATTTTGCAAGATGGTTTGTTATTAATGCCTGCGAAGGCGGCGCAGCCGGATTGATGAATCGCATAACTCAACCTTGGAGCTACAGTCCAACAGACGCTGTTCTCTACTTCTTGCTCTTAGACCCAACATTGGCACCAGCTCCGGATCCTCGACCCGGATTCTCGAATGTCTTTGTGGATCCTGCTGCAGGCCGAATAATAGCGCACAGCGATTGGAGCCCAAATGGAGTAATGTTCGATTATCGCGCCAGCTGGATCTCAATCAACCATCAACTTGGCGATGCGGGTATGTTCGAGTTCTACCGCAACGGAGAGTGGTTGACCAAAGAGATGAGCAACTACGACAATAATGCTCAAGGTCTCACTTCGGTCTATCACAACACAATGACTATTCAGAACTGGTGTGCAAACGGCACACCGAGCCTGCAATGGTATGAAAACTATGAGTGGCTAAACGGAAGTCAATGGATGCTAGGACTAAGTGCCGGAGACCCCACCACGACGACGAGCAACGGTCAAAACTATGTCTATGCAAATAGTGATTTGACCAACTTGTACAATCATCCAAACTTCTGGACGCCTGCCAATGGTGCCGTTGACGTAAACCAAGCAACGCGTCAGATACTTTGGTTGAACAATGACTACATCGTGGTATACGACCGAGCTACAACCAATCATGCAGGTTTCAAGAGGTTTAACCTCAGCATGGTTACCAATCCATCTGTACTCGGAAACGTTGCTCGGGAAGTATTGACAAGTGGTCAGCAATTGTTTGTACAGACACTGCTACCTGCCAATCCATCCTACACTCAGTTCAATGGGGCTGCCTTGATGAACCCACTTGCCTGGGGTGAGCCAACTCGGTTCATTATGCAGGTTGAAGATGCTTCCAAACCGACCGACACCCGCTTCTTGAATGTACTTCAGGGAGCAGATGCGAATGCACCAATGGTCAATGCAACTTATTTGCAGAGTGCCAGCGGAACTGCATTTGACGGGACAGTATTTGGATCAAGTGCTGTGTTCTTCCCGGTTAAGTCCACGGTGCCATTCGTCGGAACTACATTCAATGTTCCGTCAGGTGTTCACAACCTCTATATTACTGGACTGGCCGCAGGGGGAAATTATTCCTTCAATGTTCAGACCACTGTAAACGGTACTGTGATCACGGTTAGCCCTGCAGCACTCGGCACTTCTGCGGACGCAGCCGGTTTGTTGAAGTTGTCGTTCTAATCACCCTGGGCGGAATCCATTTCCATCCAAACTTCAATCCCGCTCGAATGTATAATTCGGGCGGGATTTTTTGTGTCATCGCAGTCCCTCCACATCAGAGTTTCCACACTTGATTCCATCATCTAACGTCCAAACAGGCCTTCTCAAAAGATCCAAACAGGATCTCCACATATGATCCTTGCCATTTCGGCTCAAATGAAAGTAACATTAATCGAAACATAAGCCAAAAGTAACAATCCTAATCTGCTGTAACCCAATCTTGCTTCAAGTGAGGACTCTATACAATGCAGTTGAAACACGCCATTTTGTTGACCACGGGAATCGCACTACTTCCACTCGCACTTTTTGCTGATTCTACATTTGCTCCAAAGCACTCTGCGACACAGGCTCCGCCAGTAGATTTCACCAAATTTGCGCCTTATACTTCAACCTCAGGCGAAGGCGATTATATCATCGGTCCTCCTTACGCCAATGCACCCGAGCTTACACCTCGTGACGGCGTTCCCAAAGGACAGATTTTTCACCTGACTATGAATTCCGTGGACAGCAAAATCTATCCCGGAATTGCCAAAGGGGTTTTGGGACAGATAGTTCCCTACAAGCGTAATCTAACAGTCTATGTCCCAGCCCAATACAAACCCGGTACAGCATCACCCTTCATGATTTCACAGGACAGCATGGGGCGGGGAGAAGCACCAACCATTCTCGACAATATGATTGCGGATAAAAGAGTCCCGGCAATGGTAGCCATCTTCATAGATTCGGGTGGAAGCGATGCGCAAGGCAGCGAACGAGGACTAGAATACGATACTGTAACCGGTCAATATGCTGAATTCATTGAGACCGAAGTACTGCCACTTGTTGCCAAAGAGTGCAAAGTTACGTTATCAAAAGACCCTGATGCCCGCATGACTATGGGTGGAAGTTCCGGAGCCGCCTGCGCCTTTACGATGGCGTGGTATCATCCGGACCTATACCATCGGGTTCTCTCCTATTCCGGTACCTATGTTAATCAACAGTGGCCGCCCAGTGGAGCCTCGCTTCACGGAGCGTGGGAGTATCACGCAACGTTCATTCCTGCTTCCAAACCGAAGCCTATACGCATTTGGATGCACGTTGGCGAAAACGACAACCGATTCAAAGATGACGAATCGACCTATCACAACTGGGTGATGGCAAATAATCGTATGGCAGCAGTCTTGAAGGCAAAGAAGTACCACTACCAATATGTATTCGCCCGTGAGTCCGGCCATGTGGATGGGCGGGTCGTTCGTCAGACCTTGCCACAAGCGCTTGAGTGGGTTTGGAAAGATTACAAACCCAAAAAGTAGTCCAAATACAAATCGTTAGAAGTGAAACAGGCTCCCATAATCGGGAGCCTGCATCTATTTTCAGCGCTTCCTTGTAGCAACAATTGCGGGCCTTAGTGCCTCGGCATACCGCATCATTCCTAGGTCATTGGGATGCGAACCGTCCGTAGTTCCTTCGGAATCGGTTCCCAGAAGGCGATCCCCTTTGAGATAAAATAGAGCTGGATCTCCACTATCTTTCGCCGCCCGAAATGCTTGATAGAGTTCCTTTCGGCGATCCTCATGAGCACGCTGCAGATCGGGATACAGCGGTGATTGTGCGAATGACCGATCTTCAACCAGCAAAATGGGCGTCTCGGGATGCGCCTTGCGCAAAGTTCTGATCAATGGCGCCGTTCTCGACTTAACCTGTTCCGCATTCATATTTGGTAAGCAATCGATAATGTAAATACTTGGGCTCAACTCTGCCAACAGGTCAACAACTCCCTCATCCATCTTGCCGCTACCAGAGAATCCAAGATTGATTACAGGCTCATTAAACATGCGGCCAATGATTGCTGTGTAAGCAATTCCCGGTCTTGACGCACAAGCTCCCTGGCAGATAGATGTGCCGTAGTAGACCATTGGACGTACCTTCGACGGCAGAATGGGTTCAAATTTTGCTCCTGAATCAATTCCGATTTCAAGCCTATCAACGCCATTATAAAGTGGAAGGTATCCCGCATACTCGCGCATCTCACGAGAAAGTCCATTAACCAAATCCGCCGAAACTTGTTGGGAGGTAGGCATCGCCTGTTTCGCCCATTGCCACTTTCCATGATTTGTCCGAACGTAAAGATCAAATCCACTCACACCTGTAGCAGGCATGTGTGGCATAGCAAGATTGGCGCTCAATAGATCCATCTTAATTTTTACATTGGCTGAATCTGTCTTGAACCGCACCATCATTCCTGCACTGTGATGACTTAATCCCCAAACACTTTCAGGCACTTTATTCTTTGCGCGAGAGGGAAATCGATCATAAAATCGTTCCGTATCACCCCATCCCTTTCCCTCGACCCCCCATTCCATCACATTATGAAACTCCGTACCCCTTGAGTTTAACGGATTTTGGTTCGAGAATCCTCGCCCCATCCATATCGGCCCCAAAGCAGCCAACTTTACAAATTCTTTGCGAGATATATTCAAGGTTGTCTCCAATAACACAGGCTGAATTCCAGTGTTTGTGCCTAAAGATGTTGGTTCAATTCAATATGACTTCGTACTCAAATCATGGAACTTTCAGCGAAATTAACAGTCAATTAATTCAATTAAGACATTATAGAGACCTGCTTGTAACATTCTTCATGTTTCACTGGTACATAGAATGTGTGTTGGTTCAGTACCAAATAGTTGTTATGATTCTGGGACACCGATGTCCATATTAATTCTAGTGCTTTGAACGGGAAGCACAAACTGCTGAGGACCTGTTGATGAATTATTTTGCTCTTTCCATTGTAGGGGCGACCATGATGCTCGCTCTCACCATGAATTCTGTGGCACAAACGCCATCCCGCAATGGCAGTAAAGCAATTGCTAGTGCTTTACAACCCTTCGTCGATAATCACTCCCTTTCTGGGGTCGTGGGTGTCGTCGCAAATACTGAAAAAGTCCTTGCACTAGAGTGCGTTGGCTTTTCAGATATCAAAGAAAACAAGAAGCTGAGTCCCAACTCACTTTTTTGGATCGCCAGTCAATCTAAACCTATCACGGCGACCGCACTGATGTTGCTCGTAGATGACGGCAGTGTCCATCTGGACGATCCCGTTGAAAAATACCTACCCGAGTTTCATGGGCAAAAGCTGCGCGATCCAGCAGATCCATCCCACTCCAATCTCATATCGCCGGACCATCCTATTACTGTGCGTCAGATTTTGAGCCACGTTAGCGGTCTCCCCTTTTCTACATCAATCGAGACCCCGACCCTTGACGCAAATCCGTTAAAGACTGCTGTCGAAAGTTATGCTCACGCGCCCTTAGAATACGCGCCAGATTCGAAATATCAATATTCTAACGCTGGTATCAACACTGTCGGAAGAATTATCGAAGTAGTGAGTGGCCAGCCATACGAACAGTTTCTACAAAAGCGACTGTTTGATCCATTGAAAATGGTCGACACTACCTTTTGGCCAAACCAATCCCAACTGGATCGACTTGCACAATCATATAAACCCGATGAATCCAAGACAAATCTAGTGCCCACAACTGTCACACAGTTGCACTATCCACTGTCAGACAAGGGTCGAAACCCCATGCCTGCCGGAGGTCTCTTCAGTACTGCCACAGATCTTGCACACTATTGCCAAATGATCTTGAATGGCGGGGAATACAATGGCAAGAGAATCGTCTCAGAACAATCCGTTTATCAGATGACCCACAAACAGACCCCCGAGAAGATCAAAGAGAGCTATGGACTGGGTTGGTCCGTGTCGGGATGGACCTTTGGACATGGGGGAGCTTATTCCACAAACATGAGCATTAACACCAATACAGGTCTCATCACGATCTTTATGGTGCAGCAGGCAGGATTTGCAAACGATGGCGCAAATGCTATGGGCGTCTTTCAAAAAACGGCTGATAAGGAATTTGGTCCGGACAGTCGCTACCGTCCTAAGCCATAGTGCCTCATAGAAGTTTCAATATGCTTCGACGTAAGATTGGTATACACAATTACATTGTGTATACCCAGTTGTTTTGCCTCGCCACTTCCCTGTCTGCTCCTCACTAGTTAATCTAACTCATCTCAGTCAATGATTTGCTGCGATACCACTTTACCTTCTCCAAATATGGCATCATAGTGAGTTGCCGCCAGTCGCAACCGTATCAAGACAGCATACCAACAAGTTCAAGTACCGACTCAACCTAACCCATGTACTTTCCACCTGACAATGGTGGGCTACTTTGGAGAGAAGTCCCAATTTCGGTGTAACGAGATAGGGAAAATGCCGTCTATAGGTTCGGACTTGTTTAGAAGAGTCGTTCTTCAATAGTTTGGTAACGCAAGTTATATGAAATCCGTTCACTATTAGTAGAGTTACAGAACTGCCATACTTCATCTGTAAAAATTTTTGAATTGCCTTAAGACGCCGGTTGAAACGCGATAGTTGCCGGTCGGAGGAATAGTTTGCTTACGTTAAAGCGATTGCAGCTGGGCAGCATTTTATTGCAATTGGGTTCGGTCTCTCAAGATCAATTAGACCAGGCGCTTTCTGAACAGCGCCGCAAGAACAATACAAAGCGGCTCGGCGAGATTCTCGTAGAAATGAGAATGATCTCGGAGCAGTCTTTACTCGTCGCACTTTCAAAGCAGTTGGAGTGTCCAATTGTCGATCTAGGCAGCAACCCACCCTCTGAAGATGCCTTGCGAATTATCTCGAGTGAGTTTGCAATCAGACACCTCGTTCTTCCATTGAAGATCGAGAATGATAATCTGTCAGTCGCTATGGCCGACCCTCTTGATATTCAAACCATTGACGACCTGAAACTCCTCACCGGTTTTAACATAGAAGCAGTACTCGCCAGTCCCACCGAAATTCGCCGTGCCGGTGAACAGTATTACTTGAACCAGATGATGGCCGGCGCCCATGAATTGGAAGCGGGAAATGCGGAAGAAGAAGAGCAGGATGTCGCCGATCTTCAAAAGATGGCGCACGAAGAGCTTGTCATCAGAATGGTTAACGGAATACTTAATCAAGCCGTTCAGGACAGGGCTTCTGATATCCATATTGAACCCTTTGAAAGAGAACTTCGCGTAAGATACCGAATCGACGGAGTTTTGCATGAAGTAAATG
>CAISOI010000037.1 GCA_903886985.1 uncultured Chthonomonas sp. | reverse complement strand
CGACTTAAGGGGCCAAGCATAGATTCTATCCTTGGCCCCTTTATCCTTGTAGACCGGTTTTACTTCGGAGTAATACAAACAATCTCTTTCAAACTTCTGTGGAAGAGAAGGCCATTAGCGTATGAAGGCGTATTCAATGACCACGTCTCGCCGGATGGTCCTAAATCGTTCACTGCCAATAGTGCTTTCTCATCGAAGACCTTCGCGTTGTAGTCAACCACATAGGTAATTCCCAACATCGTTGTTAGATAGAGCTTTCCGTTCACCGCGATCGGACTTCCAAAAAATGCTGGAATCTCCCATCCGTCAGTCCGGGATCGGTCTTCTGGTGCAACATTTCGCCCTTTATAATCGTTGGTCTTTGTGGTCACTGCACGACTATAAATGAATTCATCTGCCTTGCCGGGTATTCGGACCACGCTTACCGGTACTTCCAGATATTCGACTTTTCCGGTCTCCACATTGATTCTCCCGATGCAGTGTGACGGACCACTCCGTCCTGGAGGAGCATATCCATTTCGACGGTGACCGGTACTCGTGAAGAAGTAGTGATATCCTCCAACCACCAAATTTGCATGCCAGTTCGGGAAGACGTGCAAAACTTCCTTGGTGCCCATCATCAAGCTGAGGTCTTTCACGTTGCGAATATTGACATTCATATGGTGGATATACTTCTTTGCAGCAGGGTCCCACTGCGTGAAATCAGCATTCTTAATGAGCGACTGTTCTCGCAGAAGTTTGCCCGTGCTGCTGTCAATAACCAGATGCGATTCCTCCGGCGCCATACGGAACCAGTAGGCATATTTCTTATCCCAGTCCATTGTATAAAGTGCTTGGAAAGTCGTGCCGTCAACGGGACCGCCGGGGCGAGCCTCCGGTGACCATCGCCAAATTGTTTTACCCTCTTTACTTGGAGCCAAGCTGGTTAGGCTAAGTCCAATGGGACGTTCTGGTACATCGTGCGGGCCACCGCGACCGTGCAATATCGCCAATTCACCAGATGCGGTCTTCCCCATAACAGGCGTACAGTAATAAGTGGAGGCATCCTCTGCAATCCACTTCGTCTTACCGGTGTTTTTGTCGATACCCCGCAGATAGTGCCAAAAGGAGAGCGGGTGACCTGCGTTCGGCGCTTCCGGGGCTTTGCCGTACATCTTTTCGTGCGCTGCCATCTCCTCTGCGGTAAGCGGTTCAACATCAATGATGGTATCCCCGGTGAGAATCGGCTCATCCTGCTTGTTGAATGGTTCGCCCGGCGCAAGAAAGTCTCGTCGCCAAACTTCCTTGCCGTTGAAATCCCAACATCCCATGGTGCCGCTGGAGTTGAAAAACCAAACGTGCTTACCGTCAGTAGCGGGTGACCATGAGGTACTGTCGCTATAGGCGTACATCATCGGGCTGGCATTCGCGCCGTGCAGCTTCACAGACCACAGAATTTTGCCGGTCTTTGCATCCAGACAGTGACCCAAAATATCTGCCGAATAGAGCGCCTGTCCCTCTTTGTACTCCTCAAAAGTAGTAAGAAATACGCGATTTCCCCAGACCGTGATGCCGCCCTGCCCCCCGTTGGGAAGATTTGTTTTCCAGAGAATGTGTTCATTTTTGGCGACAGACCAGTGGATGGGCGGATTACCCTTTGCCACTTTCCATGAGACATTGGGACCTGCACCTTGCGGCCAGTTCTGGGCTTGGGATTGGATTGCTATAGAAGTTATGAGAGCGATGAATAGGATTGGTTTCATAGGGAGTCCTTGGATTTTTGTTCTGCTTTTCTTATTCGTACCTACAGTGCTAATGACCTGCTTTTACGGGTTGGACAGCCCAGCTTGTTATGGAATGCGATTATCATCCGTCTGACGATAGAGGAAAACTCCGTCGTTTTGCCCAACCTCAGCTTATGTCCGATGAACCCCAACTTGTCACTGACCTCAAGCACATTGCCTTGCTTGCTCTGGAGAAACAACAAGAGAACCACGACTTTCGAACTTGGGCAATCACCGATCTACAAATGGATGATGCAGCATTCGACCTGATAGTCCAAGAGATCGTCACGGATGTTACGGAGCGGGTGGACTGCACCCAATGTGGAAACTGCTGCAAGCACTTTCACATTGGAGTAGATGATGACGATATTGTGCGACTGGCAACCTCGCAGAAAATATCATTCACTGCATTTGAGCGCAGCCGAGTGATGAAGTCTGAGGACGGTGATAAGTGTTTGATGCAGTCTCCCTGCGAATTTCTTGATGGAACGGTCTGCACGGTGTACGAATATCGCCCCACCACCTGCAGGGACTTTCCGTACCTTCACCTTCCAAAATTTCGCGACTACATGGATACCGCTGTCGACAATACGAAGATCTGCCCAATTGCCTATAACACGTTGGAGGTATTGAAGTGGCGGATGGGGTTGGGAAGTAAGAAAAAGTAGACATCTTCAGCTTCAACTACGGGTCAAGCCGGTTTTCCGGGATGACTCCATTGCGGATCGTCGGGAACAATACCCTTACGAGCCTGTGACTTCCAAAGCCTCAGTAAGGCCGCCTTCTGGGCTTCTTCCGCTATAAATACAGGATGATCCAGTCTTGGTGGCAAGTTCTTTTCAATCCAGAATTTACCTACCAAATCAAGATACTTAACGACTACGTCGCGCTCTCCCAATTTCAACAATTCGCGAGCCAAGATCATTTTTGGACCAAATGAGTTGAGTTGCGGCGACCCCGGAGTATTGCCTGCCTGAATCAAGCGCGTCTTGGCTTCATTTATGTCGCCCTCGTGCAGCGCGACCAGACCAAGTATCTGGTTGCCATGATGGATGGCATTACCTGTGTTCCATTCCTTTCGGCGCTCCTGCGCGAGCCGAAGGAATTCACGAGAGTAAGCGGCCGCTACTGGATAGTCGCCCGAATAGAAGGCTTTCCATGCCAAATCGGCGAGATTATACCAACGATAATCTGCAGGTCGGAACCAACGCAAGTATGTTTGCAACAGAGGATAGGCAATGGGTGTCAGCACTCGCGCCACTACAGCCAGTAAGTTTAGTCGGAACCAACTCAATGTCGTCATCTTCTGCTGCGCCTTCCGCCTCATGAGAGTTGAGAAGATATTATCGTGTGTCGAACAGTCTCATGTTTGCTTTACTCTGCATTTGAAACAATGGTTTCACGCAAAGACGCAAAGAACGGCGGGAACGCGGTTTTCTCCACTTCGGTCGAAATGGCGGGTTATGGGGTTTGTGCGAAAGTAGTACCTCTCCACTGACTATCAATTTGTCACAACGAGGCACGAGGAGTCTACGTTTGACGTTTTCAGCTTTCGGAACGAGGGTGTTCCGCTTGCATTCCACATGTGCGACCACTCGCCAAAGAACTATTTCAAAAAATCTTTCCACATCTTTTCCGAATCTATCGAGCCTAAACGAGTATTTAAGTGTGAGCACAAACTATCAGGCAGTCGGACCGATCAACCGATGCCTTGATTTCGTGGTTCATCTCGCTGTGGGGTCGTGCCCATAAAGATTTTCAAAAATTCTTGGAACATTCTTGCAACTTCTGACGTCTATAAATAGTAGACAAAAATATACATAAAACAAGGTGCCGTAACTTAACATACTACAACCAAATATCGCAAACCGTCGGTCCGATCAACCGACGCTATGAACCCGTGGTTCAATTTCGTGCGGCCGCACAATGTTGAATCCGT
>CAISOI010000036.1 GCA_903886985.1 uncultured Chthonomonas sp. | reverse complement strand
GGACCTCAACAACCTTATCCAACTTGTCTCGGTTCTCAGTAAGGACCGTCATGGCGCGATTGTAATTGGTATCCACCAACAATCGAACTTCTTCATCAATGGTCCTCGCGACCTCTTCCGAATAATCCCGATCTTCCATTACGTCTCGACCAAGGAACGGATTACCATGACGACGACCAAGTCGCAATGGTCCTAAGCGTTCGCTCATGCCATATTCGCAAACCATGGATCGAGCAAGGTCCGTAACTTTATTCAAGTCATCCGACGCTCCAGTGCTGATGTCGCCGTAGATGATCTCTTCGGCGACTCTTCCCGCAAGGATGCGGCAGATAATATCTTCAAGCTCCGCTTTGGTGTGATTGTATCGATCTTCGTTTGGAAGACTGATTGTCACGCCAAGTGCCATTCCGCGAGGAACGATTGTCAGCTTGTGAACCGGGTCAGAATGCTCAAGCAACTCGCCAACGATAGCATGACCGGCTTCGTGGTACGCGGTTCGTCTACGTACGGCGTCTGCCATAACTCTATTTTTGCGCTCTGGACCAACCATAACGCGGTCGAGAGACTCACTGAATTCCGACATGCTGACTTTGGTCTTGTCACGACGTGCTGCCAATAACGCAGCTTCGTTTACCAGATTTGCAATGTCTGCACCAGTAAATCCAGGCGTCAATTTGGCGAGTGTGTCCATGACCTTTTCGCGCTCGACTTCATTAGTGTCAAACTCAAGTGGTTTGCCACGAAGATGAACTCGGAAGATCTCTTTACGTCCCCGTGCATCAGGTGCATCGACCACGACACGACGGTCAAAGCGACCCGGTCGGAGAAGGGCAGGATCCAAAACATCTGGTCGGTTGGTAGCTGCAATCATAATGACGCCGGCATTCGGGTCGAATCCGTCCATTTCTACCAATAATTGGTTCAATGTCTGTTCGCGCTCATCGTGACCACCGCCCAAACCTGCACCACGTTGTCGGCCAACGGCGTCGATTTCGTCGATGAAAATGAGTGACGGCCGGTTGCTCTTGGCAGTATCAAAGAGGTCTCGCACGCGGCTGGCACCAACTCCAACAAACATCTCCACGAAATCGGAACCTGAAATATGGAAGAACGGCACACCTGCTTCTCCAGCAATTGCTCGAGCAAGCATCGTCTTACCGCAGCCTGGAGGTCCTAAGAGCAAAACGCCTTTCGGAATCTTTGCACCAAGGGCCTGAAATTTTTTGGCGTTCTTTAGGAATTCAACGATTTCTTGAAGCTCTTGTTTTGCTTCTTCAACACCAGCGACGTCTTCAAATGTAACCTTGGGCACATTATCAGTGAGGCGCTTTGCACGTGATCTGCCGAACGACATAGCTTGGTTGCCACCCGATTGGGCTTGACGTACAAAGAATATCCAAAACACGGCGATGAGTGCAACTGGCAACATAATCGAGAATATGAGGCTTTGCATCATGTCCGAAATAATAGGAGGTTTGACCTCCATCCTCACGCCTTTATTGTAAAGACGCGTAGTGAGGTCCTGTAGAGTTTCGGAAGATGCCGGCAAATTGACGACAAACTGCTTGCTGTTTACATCCGCAGGTTTCTTATTATATTCACCAGTGACAATATCTTTCTTTATCTCAACGAACGCGACATTATTGCTATCGATCTCATGCAACAACATTGTGTACGCTAAAGGACGATCTGAATCACCCTTCAAAAAGCTATTCTTCTGCAGCGCCAATATTACGATTATCACTAGAACGACTGTGACAACCCAGCGAAGACTTCGATTATTCAAAACGACCTCCTCCCGTTAGATACGGGAACTCCGAACAATATTATAGCACGGCAAAGAGAACTGTGCGTAATTTTGAGCGTGATAGGTATGCCTCTGCCCTGCAACGCAATCAACTTGCCTGAGATTGCACGGGCTCAATACCATACTCACATCACACTGCAGGTGCCAAAATCTCCATAATTATCACTTCATTGGTCGTTTGACCAATGGCAACCCGATGATCAATGCACAATCCGCCTACCCAGACAATTCCAACATCATCATATACAATGGGCACTCGGTCCCTAAGTTCACGTGAGACCTTTTTATCTGTAAGTATGTCTTGCAACTTTCGAGTTCCCGCCATTCCGAAGGGTTGTATTCTATCACCCACCCTTCGATTTCGAACTCTCAACTCACCAACTACTGCATGGGTATCCACAACTGCACGGAGCGGGCTGGTAAAATCTACTACTCCATTTACCCCACCATAGTTACTACGTTGGGTGCTTATGTTCTGCCCACATATCTCCGTTAACCCAGGAACCGCAAGAGACTTGTCGACTGCAAGAGTACTGTGCGCCTCTTGAAGCCTCTGGATGCTTAGTACATTGGCATAAACGGACGCCTTAACATTACCGCTCAGGTTCACCGAGCTGACGCCACTCCTCGCGCACATTTCTAGAATTCTATCGGTTGTTTCTAAATCAATATCGGCAAGGTCACCGCGCACATGTGCCAAGGCTTTTCTTACTACTCTGCTCGAAACAGCCGTAGAATAGCTCATGAGGTGTTCAGACGAAATCAACACGGAATTCTTCGTCAGGCTGCAAATCTCGACAAAAATCCCCTCTGTAATCTCATTGAGAGCATCGGAATCTCGTCGAGCGAGTTTGGAAAGTCTTGCGATTACGGCGCGGATATCTGAGTTATAGTACGACTCAAGCATCGGGAGCAGTTCCATTCTCAAATGGTTGCGGCGATAACTCAATTTTTGATTAGAGGAGTCTTCCCGGAAAGCGATACGGTTCTCCTCGCAATATTTCAGCGTATCCTTACGGGAGAGTTTGATAAGGGGCCTTATTCGGTTTTCTTGCTTGGGACGGAGACCTACTAAACCGTCAATCCCAGTTCCACGAAAAACATTCAAAAGAACCGTCTCTATCAAGTCATCCTGGGTATGTCCGAATGCAATCTTATTTGCGCCAACGGTGCTTGCTGTCTCCCGCAGATAGTCATGGCGAATTT